>JAJZKS010000052.1 GCA_021850835.1 Thermoplasmata archaeon | reverse complement strand
GGCTGCATTCCGCCACCATGCCTTTTACAACGAGAAGAAAGGTAGAATCGAGATGCATCTGGAAAGCACAAAGGACCAGATCATATCACTTGACGGCGTGGCCGTTAAATTCCGGAAGGGGGAGACCATACACACTGAAAACTCATACAAGTATTCCCTTGACGATTTCAGGAAAAAACTGGAAGAGGCCGGCCTGGAAAGTGTAGTATACTGGACTGACTCAGGCGCCAATTTTGCACTTTTTTCAGCTAAGGCATGAAGTTTTTGATTACCTCCTGCACAAATGTTAAAATGAATTCTGCATGGAAGATTGCATGAAGGAAGAGGTCAGCAGCGGAATAGTGGTTTTTCAGGAAGAGAAAGGCACAAGGAAATACCTGCTTCTAAACAGGAGAGAAGGCTTCCTGGATTTCCCCAAGGGGCATATAGAGGCGGGCGAATCAGAAGAGAAAGCTGCTGAGAGGGAGACCCTGGAAGAAACCGGATTAAACGTGAAGCCTGTCAACGGTTTCAGGAAAGAATCAGAATACTGGTTCCGTGCACCTCCCAGGACTTCAGATGACAGGTCACTTTCCTATTCACAGTATGCAAAGAAACGTGGAAGCGGCGAACTCATACACAAGAGGCTTGTTATGTTTCTTGGCAGGGCACTGGAAAACCAAACGCCCAAAGTATCCATCGAACACACTGGATTCCAGTGGCTGGATTATGAGCAGTGCATGTCAAAATTAAGATACGACAACCAGAGAGAACTACTGGTGGAAGCAGACGAATTTCTCTCTAAGGGTAGCAGTTGAAGAGTGTTTCAGAATGCCCGCCGCATAATTCCATTGGCAATGGTGTATGAATGATCTGCCCTGATATCCGGCAGAGAATGGGCGACCAGTATCACGTCCGCCTTCAGTGAAGTGGATAGCTTCCTTATTTCATCCATGGCACCAAATGGATCACTGAGGCTAGAGAGAGCCTCATCAATGAGAACTGCTTCTGGCCTCCTGTAAAAGGCGGTTGCAAGTGAAACTCGGATTTTCTGGCCCATGCTCAGGTTCCCCACCTTTCCATGGAAATCTATCCCGAAACTCTCCTTCAGTTCCCTGATCCTTTCGGGATTCCCATCAGGCTTACCAGGAAAGGCAATATGCCTGTCAACTGAGAGGTTGCCAATGAATGAGCCCGGAGAAATATGTACAATTCCACGCTTCTGCACTTCAACCTCTGTAATATCCCTTCCATTGATCCTTATGGTGCCTGACTGAAGCGGAATGAATCCTGCCAGTGCATTGAGGAATGTGGATTTCCCTGCGCCGTTCTCGCCCGTCAGGAGGATGATACCTTCATCACGGAAACTTGCACTGAGCTGGAATTCTCCCTGCAGTAGCTTAAACTCTGCTTCAATCATCTACTGCTTCCTCCCCGGAGATCCACTTCTCCTGTTCCTGTAACCCAGGTTCCCTCCCCCAACAAACCTGATTGCTATGACAATGGCAAGGGAGAACAGTATCATGAGGGCTGAGGAAGTCACTGCTACACCGGGGCCAAGATATCCGTACGACTGGTAAATTTCTACAGAAACAGTCTGGGCACCGTTGAAAGGGTAGGTGAGAACATAATTGGCTATTATGGCCACAGATCCGTACTCGCTCATAGCCCTGCTCATGGCTGTGAGGCTGGAGGATATGATTTCCCGGGAGGCCCCGGGAACCAGGACTGAATAGAGCACCCTCATACGGGTTGCCCCGAGAGTCATGGCAAAATTTTCAGGCTCTATCGGGGATGAAGCGAATACTGACTGCGCTGATCTCAGGTAAATGGGCATAGCAACAAAACTCAGGGCAATGACAAGGCCCTGAAGCGTATTGAAAAGCCCGAAACCTATGGAAGTCAGGAACCTTCCAAACGGAGTTAACGGGCTTCCAATGAACAGGAAGGCAATTCCCACTATGGGATGGGGAATGGAGGCGGGAAGGTCTGAAACTGCCTCCCAGACAGCGTGCGACTTCCGGGACAGTTCAAATGCAAGGGGAGTGAACACCAGGAATATGATGAATGCAGCAAGTGCTGAGGAAACAATGGTTATGGCGATGGACACAAACACCGTACTGCTCAGGCCTGTAGCGGAGTGGAATACAACAAATCCGTAGTAGAGGATGAAGATGATGGGGACTGCAGTGATGGCAACTGAAATTAGCGAAATTGCCCATACCCAGTCCCTTCCTCTCATTTAGTGTGCCCCTAAGAACTAGATGGTTCCAGCTGAAGTAATTTTTCCCTGATTGAGCAGATCTAATATCGGAGACGGCACCGCAGTATCATTGAAGAGAAGCGGCACTCTAATAGGGACAAGCCCGAATGAAGCCATTTCGCTGTTGTGCATTGCCACAAAGACTGTGAAATTCAGCGAAGCAGCGGTGTCGGCGCCATTTCCTGCAAGGCTTGTGACCAGAAGCATGATAGGGGACCCAGATGCAGGGCCGGTCGCTGTGCTGTATGAGAAACCTGAGTAGAAACTTTCCATTGAGGCATTACCAAAATTGGTGTAATTTGAAAGTTCAATGTAGGGAAGCCTGTCGGAAACCGCCACAGATTTGTAGATGAAGAGAAACTGTATATTTCCTGTTGTCAGGGGAGTTACAAGTTCCGCAGCGCTCGTGCTGTTTGAAACCCCGCCATTTGCCAGGATCCTGGACGTAAATAGTGTTTCATTTCCAGCGTAAAGTTTCCCTGCGATCTCCAGGGAAATCCAGCCCCTCAGGCCAGCAGGATCGCTGCTTGGGTTGGAAATTCCAACTTTTACCTTTCCGGAAGTGAGGTTGTCATAAGCTGCAGTATAGTTCTGTGTATTGTTGGTCTTGAGGGCTGAGCCGAACTCAGCCACAATGCTGTTCACCAGTGCCGCCTGAGTTGAATTGGAATATGCCAGCACCAGCTGATCTGAGGCAAAGGCGATAGCCCAACCTGAGTACCTCGAACCCAGGTATGACTGGCTATAGGAGCTCTTAGCCACTGACACAAAGGCATTGGCCGGATCCCCTTGGCTAATCTCGCGGGCATCGGTGAACGACCCTCCGCCTTTGGCATTGAGGACGATGAAACCTGACTCATTATGGTACGCGGAAAGTAGGTAGTTTGTCTCAGCTACATATGCATCAGCAGAGTATACGATCAAGGGAGTTGCCCTTCCGGATGTGTAATGGCTGTAACCTGCATAAGCTGCTATTCCCACAACTACTATGGCGGCAATTACCGCCCCGGCCTGTTTTCCCCTCATGCCCTGCCTATTGAAACCCGAAATATAAAAGATTGTTTAAATCAATGCAAATGTAAACATTATTATTTTGCAAAATGTTATGATTCATCATGCCCCAAGATGAGAACTTACCCAGGAACCTCTTCCTGTCATCCAGGCAGATCCAGATCATGAAACTGAGGCAGGAGGGTTATTCAACTGAAGGTATCGCAAAGGAAATCGGCACTACGCGGCAGAACGTCTCAATCCTGGAGAAGAGGGGACACAGGAACCTTGAAAAGGCCATCAGGACCCTCAACGCAGTAAGGGAGTTGAAACTGTCACATGAGGTGCACATTGAAGGCAACATCCATGTCCTGGATGCAGTGAAGGAGATAATCGATCGGGCCGACAAGATGAACATAAGGCTGAACGACAACCTCATTGGCCTAATGACACGGCTCAAGATGGCTGTGGAAGGGGACCTGAAGAACGGCATAATCCAGAAAGCAATGGACATCCTGATCTTTCAGGACGGAAGTGTCCAGTTCACCTGAACCTTATTGTACCGCCTGAAGGGCTCCCTGGAGGCTTTAGCCTGAACAGGAGGGCATAAAGCTGGAGGGGTGCCCTGCCTCTTACATCTGGCTCTTTCAGCCTAAGGAACAACAGGGACGAGAGGAACCTTCCGGCAAACACTATCAAATAGCC
This sequence comes from Thermoplasmata archaeon, assembly GCA_021850835.1. The sequence goes on along the minus strand of JAJZKS010000052.1, from coordinate 5,472 downwards.
ATAAAACAGAGCCTCATAAAGTGGAAGCCCGCTCATAAGGTAGGAAAGCAGGTATCCCCCTGTCAGTGCCCCTGCAAGATACATAAGGCCGTTGAATCCGTTTATTATGGAAAGGTATTCTGCCCTCTGCTTCTCAGGCACAATGTCAAGCACATACGAATTCATGACAATGTTCTGTATGCCTCCAATGACGCCGCTGTATATCTCAAGCATAACGAAAGCAGGAAAGGTTCTTGAGAATGCATAGAAGAGGGGTATCCCGCTGAGCAGAAGCCTGTTCAGGAAAATGAGGGGAGGCCTCTGGATCCTGTCAGTGACCCTCCCAAGGATAAACTGTATTATGATGGTTGACCCAATGGAAGCGATTGTAAGGAATGCCACATCCGTAAGGGTGAATTTCATCACCAGAACCATTGTGATCGGAAACATTGGCCAGGCCATTGACCAGAAGTATCCCTGTGTATTCATGGCAATCAGGTAGTTGAAGAAAAGGCGCTCCTTCCTGAGGTTTCTCAGCGTTTTCAGTATGCTTCCTACGACCTTAGTGGAATGCCTTGTCTCCTTTATCCTTCCCATGAGGATGGCGCTTATGGCATAGGATCCAGCCGCAGCAAAGAAGGCGATTGTAATGTCAGAATTAACCTGGCCACTGAAGAAGAAAGTCATCACAAGCAGCGATACAAGGGTTCCAATTGAACTAAGGTTGTTAATGATTGCAAGGAAGCGCCCCCTCACGTTGGACTCGGTCTCGTCTGCAATCAGGGAAAACCAGTTCACCGTTATCATGGCAGCAAAGAAGGATACGAGTCCGTACACCAGGATAAGCTCCAATGGTGTGTCCACAATGCCGAGGAAGTACCAGAGCAATGCAAGAATTATGCTCCCCGCAACAAGAAACGGCCTCCTTTGCCCAACCTTGTCGCTAATCCTGCCCCAAAGGATCTGACCTCCATTTCCCAGGGCATTTGCGGTGGATTGTAGCCATCCCATTTCAATGGCAGTTGCACCCAGGTAAACACCGTAAACTCCAACAAAGGATGAGGCGGCAGTGGCGCCAACTGCAATGACAATGGATCTGATCGCGAGAATAGTCTTGTTAAGCATAGTTGCCAGGTCTGAATTTTCCAGTTCATTCCAGTTAAATAAATGAAACTTTGTAATTCTGCAAACAACACGCTTTTAAGTGAAATTTGAAATACATATCCATGAAGGCGCTGGTGCTGGGCGGGACAGGATTCATAGGCAGAAGGCTGGTGGAAAACCTCCTCTCTGGAGAAAACGAGGTAACTCTTGCAACCTCAGGCAAATCCCCCAACCCATTTGGAAACAAGGTTTCGATCCTATCAATGGACAGGTTCAGCAGGGACAGCCTGAGTGAGGCGTTTTCGAGGACCAAGTATTTCGATGTTGCAATTGATACCATTGGATACAGGTCCTTGGACGTGAAGAACGCCCTGGATGCCCTTGACGGAAAGATCGGAAAATACGTTTACATATCCAGTGCTGCTGTGTACCTGGGGAATAGTGGGACCATGAGTGAGGAAGATTTTGATCCGGGTAAAACTGAAAGCAAGGAACCGCGGCTTGAAAAGGCATACCATGAAGGCAAGCAGAAATCTGAGGCCTACATTCTGGAAAACGCACCTATGCCATATGCAATAGCAAGATTCCCGAACGTCCTGGGCTACGATGACAGCACCATGAGGTTCCAGGATCACGTTTCAAGGATCATAAGCGGTGAGGAATTCCACTTCCAGGAGCCGGAGGGAAAAAGGAACTGCGTTTGGGTAGAGGACGCTGGAAACTTGCTTGCATGGCTTGCCACAACAAGAAATGACGGAATCTTCAACGGCGCTTCGCCTGATGCCATGAAGGCAAGCGAACTAGTCTCAAAGATCGGTGAAGCTCTTGGAATCAGTCCTAGGATATCCCATGGGCATGATAAATCAGATTCACGCTATTCCGCGGCAACAGACTTCATTCTCAGCGTCAGGAAAGCTGAAGATAGAGGTTTCAGGTTCCATCGCACAGAGGAATGGCTGGGGAAAGAAGCAAAGACGGCAAGGGAGCATGGAAAAAGGTCTCCCAACTCGCAGGAATATTCCGGCAGGCTCTTTTCCTGATGCACTGCGGGAATTATAATAACCAATTCATCCTGACATGGCCATGAGTTGGAAGGTGGGCGTAACACTTGGAGACCCGGCGGGAATAGGCCCTGAAATAGTGGCAAAATCACTTTCAAGCCTGCAGGAAAATAGCAGGGATATAGTGCTCATAGGCAACCGCAGGAACTTCAAAGATGTGCTGGGGAAACTTGGCATAGGGGATGAAATCGCCTCAAAATTCAAGTTCATAGACATTGACCCCGATGCAGAGAATATTACTCCAGGAAAGGTGTCCCCAATTGCAGGGGCCATTGCGGTTAAGAGTATAGAGACTGCAGTTAAGCTTGCAATGGACGGCCAAATAACAGGAATATGCACTGCACCCATAAACAAGGAGGCCATTAAGCAGGCTGGATCCAAATACATTGACCATACTGAAATGCTGGCCGGGCTAACTGGATCAACAGAGGTTACTACGGTGTTTGAGACCCATAACCTAAGGATTATCTTCTTAACCAAACATATGCCATTGAAGAAAGCCATAGAATCAATCACCGGGGAGCTTGTCAGGAAATACATCAGGCTATCGGATTATGCACTAAGGATGCTGGGGATAAAGAACGGGAAGATTGCAGTTGCTGCCCTCAATCCACACGGCGGTGAAAACGGGCTTCTGGGCAATGAGGAACTGAATATACTGTCTCCCGCAATACGGGAGGAATCATCAAGATACAGTGTAAGCGGCCCCTACCCTGCCGATTCGGTATTCCATCGGGCTGCAAACAGTGAATTCCAGATAGTGCTGTCCATGTTCCATGATCAGGGGCACATTGCAGCCAAGACATATGATTTTCATAGGACAATAAGCATGAATATTGGCCTGCCTTTCATGAGGACTTCCGTTGACCATGGTACTGCATTCGACATAGCCGGAAAGTGGATTGCGGATGAAACTGGCATGGTTGAGGCAATAAAGAAATCCCTTCATTATTCAGAAAAATACAGGGAAAATTACCTGAAGGGTTGAAAGACAAATGGCACAGGATCATGGCGAGAGGTTCAGGGGCAAAACCGCGGATTACTCCAGAAGCAGACCGCAGTATCCCCAGGGCATAATTGATGTCCTCAGGGATGAGAAGGCGCTGTTTACTGGAGCTGTAGTTGCAGACATAGGCTCAGGGACTGGAAAGCTGGCAGAGCTTTTTCTCAGGAACGGCTTCAGGGCTGTCTGCATTGAACCAAACCCGGAAATGAGGTTACAGGCATCAGTGGACCTGAAGAAATACTTGAGCCACAGAATCATGGATGGTACAGCTGAAAAAACGGGCCTGGTTGGGCATTCCGTGGACCTTGTGGTCGCAGGACAGGCATTCCACTGGTTTGACCCGGAGGAAACAAGAAAGGAATTCCTGAGGATACTGAAACCTGGAGGCATGGTCGCGCTGATCTGGAATGATCGCACGGAATCCAGCAACGATTTCAATTCTGACTATGAAAGCATCTGCAGAACTTACAGCAACGGATATCATCAGTCCGGCAGCCTTGCGCTGGACAGAAAGACTATTGATACATTCTTTGGCGGCAGGGTAAAGGTCTTTACACTGGAGAATGCCCAGAAACTTGACCTTGACGGAGTAAAAGGAAGGTATTTCTCTGCTTCTTACGCCCTGAAACCTAATGACACCAGATATGAGGAAATGCTTCAGGCCATGTCCGATGCGTTTTCAAGGCATTCGCATGATGGTCACGTTACCCTCAGATACGAAACAAAGCTCTTTCTTGGCATTCCACACAAATGGGAATGAACCCTTCATGAAAAATGTAAAAAAGGCAATCCCCTAACCTTGTAGTATGGAATCAGAGGGCAGGGAGAAAAAAGGAAGCGCATGGCTCAACAGAAACGTCCTTTTCCTTTCCCTTTCGGCTTTCTTCGCTGACATGGGTTATCAGGCGGTAACATCAATCTTCCCGCTTCTCATCATACTTTACCTGAAGGAGCCTCCCTATGTGTACGGGATTCTCCTTGCACTGAGTTACGGCATGGGATCCGCGTTTTCTATCCTTGGGGGAAAGATGAGTGAAAGGTTCGGGAAGAAACCCATGGCTCTCCTCGGGAACCTGCTCATACCCCTGATGTCTGTGAGTGTGCTATTCCACAATATTTACATCCTGGGAGCCCTTTTTATTGCAGGCTGGTGGGCAAGGTACTTCAGGACCCCTGTCAGAAGGGCCTGGATGGTGGAGGTCTCAAACAGGAAATACCAGCCCAAGATTTTCGGTTTCCTTCATGCCCTGGATGTAGGCGGGGGCCTCATAGCAGTCTCATATGCAATAATACTTGTAATGATGGGGACACCGCTTGAAGATATAATCCTGGTTACGGCGGCCCCCATCCTGGTATCATCCCTTATGCTTGTTCTCGCGGGGACAAAGCAGCACGAAACCTTCAGGAAATTACAGGAGGAAGAGGTAGACGAAGAAGGACGCGAAGAGGCGAGGGCTAATGATCAAAACAATTCGTTTGCCTTCAGGGTGATCCTTCTTTCCGCCACGCTCTTCGGCTTCAGCTATTACGCCCTGGGATTTCCCATAGTCACGATTGCTGAAAGCAATGGAAGCTATGTTTTTGGAATTCTTGCCTTCGGCATTTATCTGGGCATCTCTGCCTTGGCAGGCTTCACCCTTGGCTCACTGAGGGGGAAGAAACCACTGAGGACCCTCTGGGCTCTGGGATACGGGATGGCAGGCATAGCGTCCCTGATCATCGGGCTTTCCTATCTCATGGGCGCAGATCTGTATGTATTCTACATTGGTGCTGCCCTGCTGGGTTTCTCAACTGGATCCGTTGAAACATTCGAACCAGTCCTTACAGCCTTCCTAGCAAAGACCAGGCAGGTATCATCATGGATGTCATGGCTAAGTTCCAGCCGGGCAATAGGGCTTTTTGTCTCCAATATTGTCATGGGTTTCCTCTTTGTGCTCGGGCAATTCTATTCATATCTTTATGCTGCACTGACTGCCGTGCTTGCTGCCCTCATACTGGTTGCCCTTGAACTGACAAGAGGAAAACAGATCAGGTGGAAATAGCTATTTCAATGGAAAAACGGCATCTGGCATAAAAAATTCATGCAAACCCATAAAGGTTCAGTTTATATTGTATCAGAAATTCTAGAAAAATGAACAGTGGAGAGGCAAAAGGCAACAGTAACGGTTCCAGAGAGAAATACAGGTTTTCAGTAGAGCACATGGACACCTCTGCCGATCCTCTCACAGATTTCTACAAATATGCGGCAGGAACCTGGGTTGCAAACAATCCGGTCCCTTCAGACAAGTCCTACTGGGGCTCCTTTGAAGAACTCAGGGAAAG
>JAJZKS010000051.1 GCA_021850835.1 Thermoplasmata archaeon | reverse complement strand
TGGATCCTGAAAACGTGATCGTGGATTATGATGAAAACAATACTTCGGGGGAAAACCCCCTCTACGAGGAACTGGTAAGCAACGATGTGTACATAAAATGCACCAAATGCGACAATCATGTCTCCACACGGAATATCTTTACGCCCTGTTCCGCCCAGAACAGGAAAATGCTCAGCAGTTCCTGATAAAGCTTGCTTCTGGTCTCCGTTGCAAAATTAAGGGGATAGATATCGTAATACTTCTTTGGAGGGTTTTCTGCATATCTTATGGTTCCGTCCGGCCTCCTGAAAAACCACTCCGGGTGCTCCTTCACGTAAGGGTGGTCAGGGGAGCATTGAAACGCAATGTCCAGAGCAATTTCCATTCCCCTCCTTGTTGTTTCCGCAACCAGGTCCCTGAAGTCATCAAGAGTCCCCAGAGAACTTTCTATTGACTTATGCCCACCTTTTTCATTGCCAATTGCCCATGGGCTTCCAGGATCCCCGGGTTTCAGCTTCAGTGATCCGTCCTTTCCCCTCCTGTTCGTAAAACCTATGGGGTGAATTGGGGTCAGGTAAAGGACATCGAAACCCATGGATTTGATGGCATCAAGCCTGTTTACAACGTCCTTGAAGGTGCCGCTTCTTCTTTTGTCCACACCCTGGGACCTGGGAAAGAGTTCGTACCAGGAGGAAAATCCTGCCCTCTTTCTCTCTACATATACCTTTAGCATTTTACCTGATGAGGTCTTCCTGATCATCCTCTGCCCTTTCTTCACCGCCTCGATGATCTTTTTACTGGAAAGGGTGCCCAAGGACTCTTCCTGTGGTATGGAAGTGGCCTTTTTCAGGGCCTTGCCCAGTTCTTTCCTCGCATTGCCTCTGGAGGCCGTTATCGCACTCCTGATCATGTCGTACCCGATTTCAAGGTCCTGTGAGATGTCTTCTTCCGCCATGTGCCACTTTTTTATATTCTGCAGCCAGGTTCCGTACTGGTCCACCCAAGCCTCTATTCCAAAAAGGTAGGTGCCGGGCTCCTCAACATTGAAAGACCCTGCCCATGTGTCATTGTTGCCCAGCTCCATGGGCGAATAACTCCACTTTATTTCGTCCTGCCTCCTGTACCTTATCCTTGCATTAAGGGCGTCTATTCCATATGAGTATATGCTTGCAGTTACTTCCACCACATCCCCGGCCACTCTCTTGGCGGGGAATAATCCGCCGTCAATCTGCGGTTTAACATCTGAAATTATTATGTCTCCTGCCATCAATTACCAACTTCCCTCTTTTTTAAAGCTATACCTGCCAGCGGAGGCAGCGTAACTTCTATGGAAAAAGGCCTTCCATGGAATGGCCTCTTCATTGCTCTTACGTCTCCTTCATTGCATATTCCACTTCCGCCGTAGTTCACCGAATCCGTGTTCATTACTTCCATGTATTCGCCATCCCAGGGGACGCCGATTGTGTACCTATGCCGTGGTATGGGGGTGAAATTGAACACAAATAACAGCCCATGGCCGGCAACACCATCCGTGCGGATGAAGGAAATGACACTCTGGCTGCTGTCGTTGTAGTCAATCCATTGGAAACCTTTGCCATCAGAATCCAGGGAATAGAGCTCCTTTGATCCGGAGTAGAGTGCGTTTAGGTCTGAAACAAGCTTTGTGAGCCTCTTCCCCTTGTCTTCTTCCGCCAGTTCCCAGGACAGCTGGGTTGCCTCTGACCATTCCTTCTCCTGCCCGAATTCATCCCCCATGAACAGGAGTTTCTTGCCGGGGCTTGCAAACATGTACATGTAGCACAGCCTCAGGTTTGCGAACTTCTGCCACCTGTCCCCCGGCATCTTGGAATATAGTGAACCTTTCAGGTGGACAACCTCGTCGTGGGAAAAAGGCAGTATGAAATTCTCACTGAAGGCATACCATATGGAAAATGTTAGTTTTCCATGCTCAAATTTCCGGTATACCGGGTCCTTTGAAAAGTAATAAAGCGTATCATGCATCCAACCCATGTTCCATTTGAAGTCGAACCCGAGGCCTCCCAATTCGGTTGGCCTTGTTACTCCACCCCAGGCCGTGGATTCCTCGGCAACGGTTATCATTCCCGGGAACTCATCATGCAGGTTCCTGTTCACGGCCCTGAGGAACTCAATGGCCTCGAGGTTTTCCCTACCGCCATATTTGTTGGGTATCCATTCACCACTGTTCCTGGAATAATCCAGGTAGAGCATGGACGAAACAGCGTCGATCCTTATGCCATCAGCATGATACATTTCAGCCCAGAACATGGCATTTGAAATAAGAAAGCTGCGTACTTCAGGCCTGCTGTAATTGAAGATCCTTGTTCCCCAGTCCGGGTGCTGGCCAAGCCTTGGGTCCTCATGGTCATACAGGTGGGTGCCGTCAAAAAGGGCAAGACCGTACTCATCATCGGGAAAGTGGGCTGGAACCCAGTCAAGTATTACACCGATTCCTTTTGAGTGGCAGAGGTCCATGAACCACATGAAATCTTCGGGGCTTCCGTATCTTGAGGTTGGGGCAAAGTAGTTGATAACCTGGTAACCCCATGACCCGTCGAAAGGATGTTCCATGATGGGCATCAGCTCAATGTGGGTGAATCCCATATCTGAACAGTATTCGACCAGGGATTCGCCGATTTCCCTTAATCCGTAGAAACCATGTTCTCCGGGCTTCTTCCAGCTTCCCAGGTGCACCTCGTATATGGACACCGCTTCTGAGCGCGGGTTCTTTTTCGCCCTCCCGGCCATCCATTTTCCATCCTTCCAGTTGTGGCCAAGATCAACTACGATGGAGCCGGTCCTAGGCCTGACTTCCATGTTGAAAGCATAAGGATCGGCCTTTTCACGGATTCTTCCACCTGATGCAGGTTTCAGTGCAAACTTGTAAACCTCGCCCTGTCCCACCCGTGGGATAAAGAGTTCCCAGAGGCCGGAACCACCTACATTGGACATTGGGTGCATTCCTGCCGTCCAGTGATTGAAATCTCCAATAACAGAAACCGATGCCGCTGCGGGTGCCCAGACCACGAACCTCGTCCCATTTACGCCGTTTCTGGTTTCAAGGTGGGCTCCAAGAGTCTCATAGCTCCTGTAAAGTTCTCCTTTCTTGTAGAGGAAGATGTCAAATTCACTGAGTTCGGGCGGGAAAGCATAAGGATCTTCACGTCTGTGCGTATAGCCAGACTGGTCCTCGAAGCAAACAACGTAATTCTGCTCTGCAATATCATAATCAACCTCGGCAGTGTAGATTCCATCAACCTGCGTTTCTTCCAGGCTGGAGCATTTCTCTCCCCCCATTTCCAGCCATGCACTTTTTGCCAATGGAAGGTATGCAGTAATCCGGTATCTCCCCTCGCCAACCGGGACAGGCCCCAGGACACCGTGGGGAGCCGATTCATCGAACCTTGCAATTCCTCCAAGTGTTGTAATGCTAACTCCAGACATTTATGCCCATACTATTGCGCTCATTGCTAATTAGCATTACTGATCCAAATATCCATCGAGGCAGTCAGGGCAGTATTATCTTCCGTCTTGCATTGAGGCATCTAATGGATATGTTTCCCCGACTCATTTCATGCAAAAGGTGCTTTGCAAGCTTCCCCTATAAAAGTTAATAACCCCGGTGGGGTTTGATTTGGCTGTATGAATGAAAACCGGGCTTTTGGTCATCCGGGAATGCCGCCTAAATGGACAAGAAGTGCAAAGGATGGTGTTGGCACAGCCCTTTCCTCCCACAGCTTTGTCTGGTTCACCATATCTCACGGAATTGTCAATGAAGTGTACTATCCCAGGATTGACATAGCAAACACAAGGGATATGCAGTTCTTGGTTACTGCGGAAAATTTCTTTTCAGAGGAACGGAAGGATACAGTGCACAGGACGGCCTTCAGGAGCCGGGGGGTCCCCCTCTACGAAGTGGAAAACACATGCAGGGAGGAACGGTACCGGATCAGGAAAACCATTTTCACCGACCCGGATGCTGACGTCCTCATCCAGAAAGTGTCCTTCCAGGCATTAACGGGAGCGCAGGGCGATTACAGCGTTTACCTGCTTCTTGCTCCGCACATCCAGAATGCAGGCTACGGAAATGATGCCTGGATCGGTGAATACAAAGGGATCCCGATGCTCTTTGCCCGCAGGAATGGCATTTCCATTGCTGCCTGCTCCAACACAGGCTTCAGAAAAATGAGTTGTGGTTATGTGGGTTATTCTGACCCATGGCAGGACATACACGCTAATGGAAGTATGACTTGGGACTTCAACACTGCCAGGGATGGGAACGTTGCACTTGGTGCAGAGGTAATCGTCCCAGCCGACGGGGAATTCTCAGTCTTCACCGGATTCGGCATGACCCCGGAAGAAGCAGCCCTTAAGGCAAAATACACCATGCTCAAGGACATGAATGCAGTGGCCCAGAAATATGAGAACGAGTGGAAAGGATATTTCCGGGAATGCGGCATAAAAAACGGCAGGAACGCTTCAACATTGCTTTATGAAATAAGCCTCTCCGTCCTAAAGGTGCACCAGGCAAAGCAAAAGTTTCCGGGAGCCCTGATAGCCAGCCTTTCAATTCCATGGGGAAGCTCGAAGGGAGACGATGACATGGGCGGTTACCACCTGGTCTGGACCCGCGACATGGTACAGACAGCAATGGCCCAGCTTGCAGTTGGAGACATAAGAGGTGCGGAGGCAGCTTTAAGATTTCTTATGGTCACCCAGGAAAAAGACGGCAGGTGGCCACAGAACATGTGGCTGGACGGTTCCGGTTACTGGAAGGGGATCCAGCTGGACGAGGTTGCATTTCCTATCCTGCTTGCTGATAAACTAAGGCGAATGGGAGACCTGGATCCAGGTTTTGTCTGGCCGATGGTGAAAAAAGCTGCAGGTTTCCTCCTCCGTGAAGGCCCTTCAACCCAGCAGGACAGATGGGAGGAAGATGGTGGTTTGTCTCCCTTCACCCTTGCTGTGGAGATAGGTGGCCTCCTATCAGCCGCAGACATGGCTGAAGTAAATAAGGAATCGGCTGCTGCAGAAATTCTAAGGAAAAGGGCCGATTACTACTGCGAACAGCTGGACTACTGGACATACGTATCAGGCACTGATATCGCAGATAAAAATGGGGTTGATGGTTACTATGTCAGGATTGCCCCTCCATCAAGGCTGCAGGACCCTCCGGGTGAAGAGGTAGATGAGACTATACTCATAAAGAACAGGCCGGACGGGCAGAATGCCATAAAAGAGGAGAACGAAGTGAGCGTGGATGCCATTGCGTTGGTAAGGCTAGGCATACGGATGCCCGATGATCCAAGAATTCTAAATACCCTCAAGGTCATAGATGCGCTCCTTAAGACTGAGACAGAAACAGGGCCCGCCTGGCATAGGTACAACGGGGACGGATATGGCGAGCATGGTGACGGTTCTCCATTTGATGGAACGGGGATAGGCAGGGCATGGCCATTGTTCAGCGGGGAGCGCGGGCACCTCGAAGTCAGTGCAGGCAGGCTGGAAGAGGCGATCAAGTTAAGGCAAGTCATGGAACAGCAGACTGGGAACGGAATCCTTCTTCCTGAACAGGTCTGGGACGCGGAAGATATTCCGCAAAGGGGCCTTAAAAACGGCAAGCCGGCCGGTTCAGCTATGCCACTTGTTTGGGCACATGCAGAGTACCTCAAACTCTGCAGGTCAATAGCCGACAAAAGTATTTTCGATATGCCAGAGGCCACGAGAACACGGTACCTTGAACACCAGACCGGAGCTGAGTTATTTGACTGGACTTTCAACAACAAATTTACGTGGATAAAACATGGCCTGACACTGAGGATCTCCCTGTTCGATCCAGGAAGGGTCGTTTGGACATCAGATCAGTGGAAAAGTAGGAACGAGACCGATACAAATGATTCCGGATTGGGAATTCACTATGCTGATATTCCAACCAGAGACATGGTGAAAGGCACTTCGGTAGAGTTCACCATTTACTGGCTTGGTGAAGGAAAATGGGAGGGATGCAATTTCTCTGTCAGTGTTGTCTGAAAAGTCTTGCCCCGCCTCTGTTCGGCATGCACAGCGGGCGACATTCCCTTAGAATGTGAAATGAAGCCCCGCACTGCAGCCATTTTGGATAAGGGGAAGAATCAGTCAAATTTTATGGAGACATGATTGTCGCATTTGGTGCATTTTATGTACACATCGTTGCTTACCAGTTCCTCGTAGAGGGGGTTTTCCCCCGAAGTATTGTTTTCATCATAATCCACGATCACGTTTTCAGGATCCATTATCTTGATTTCCTCTGATCCGCATTTAGAGCACTTCAATTCAAACTTTCCTGTAAGTTCCGGTGGCATTATGAGTTATAAAATAAAAGCATAATACTTTTGGCAAACACGCGCTGGCAGATACTGCAATGTTTCAAGGCATTTCAAAGGGAAAATCGGCATGACACCTGGCTATACAGCAGATATCCGCTGAGGACATTCAGGCAGATTTATCAGGTTGCAGCCTCATTATGCAAAGTTTTCCGGCTGATGCCTCCGGCAATGCAGAGGTCTAATTCAGTAACTAATATACTTTACTCTTTACCAGTGCATATTCTCCTGAAACAATAAATAATGGGTACGTAATGTTAGGGTCTATTGAAATCAGCTTAAATACTTGCTTTTTTAAGGGTCGTTTATTAATAGAGTTGGGCTGATTTTATTTGGTGAGACAATGGACTATACAAGATTCCATGGCAAGGGCTGAGAGGGTGCATTGACCGCGCCGCAAATTCTTGCCAGGGCTGCCTTTAAGAAAGGAAAGTATGTTATTTCCTTCCCCTTTTTCTGTGCCAAGAGGAGGGGTGCACCTGTTACAGCCTTTACAAGGATTGATGACGAACCAATCCTCATCAAGTCGCAGATTTACCAACCCGATGTTGTTGTTAACCTGGATCCCTATGTCCAGAAAGAGGGCAATGCATTATCAGAGGTCCCTGAAAACTGGATTATCACAATAAATTCAAGAAAGTACCCCCGGAGTTCAACCTTAACAGGACAACAGTTACGGTTGATACAACTTCAATAGCTGTTTCGCTCAACCTTGGAAGCAGGGCAAACCCAATCGTGAAAATATAGATTTTGTCGTAATAGCTGTATATTTTGCGTGTAAAATTGCTTAATTCTTCATTTGCATCCGTCAAGATATTTATGGCTTCATATATCATTGATTCCTTTTCCAAGTAGAATTTTTATGACTCTTCTTTTAAATTCTCTAGATAACCATTTAATTCTTCAAGCCCCAATTTTGTAGTTGAATCGATATCTGTGTATATTTCATAAAGATCCAATTTTAATATGTCAACTTCTGATTCTTGTCGTATTATTGCATCTTCTGGATTATCTTCGCTTAAGGACATACCTATTGTTTGTCGTTAATCGCTTAAACTGAATTACAACAATATTAATTTTAGTAGAGATTCTTATAAAGCTGACGAGATCTTTGCCGTTTGGAAAAATTCTAGATTTTAATATTCGCTTATAAAATTAAGCGCATACGGTCAAGCCCATTAATATTTTTGGAACCACATATTTTCACGTGCCTTTTAATCGGAAACACCGGATTAAGCCCTTTTTTCGTTAAGTGAATTTTGGAATGGGACTTCTTTTTCAATTGGACTCGCTTAAGAATTTAAGCGAATCTAGACTAGCACGCAGTGAATTAAATAAGTATGATGGTGTAATCCATGTATATGCTCTGTATAACCAATGCATAACAGAGATACAATTATTGCCGTTCGACAGATTCAGAATGGTCGGGTTACACACGCAAAAAACATCACCGTTTCCGTGGAGCCCTCTAATGGGTTTTTTATAATGTGGTGTTTTGCAGACTTGTGTATTTCTTGAATAGCGAATAGTATTCGCTTTAATGAATAAGTCAAGTTTAGCCGGGATACTTCTATATCTGAATGTCAGAATTGCAATTGCAAGATTAATGTAACCATTGCCAAGGCCAACATTAAGTCGCTGTCTTAAATCTTGTAGAACGTAGCTATTTATTAGGTAAAAAATAGAACCTGGATTACTTTAGATCTGAACTTTTCCGTGCCGAAACCCTAAGATTCGCGATACCATATAATTTTATATCGTCTGTGACAAGCTCGTAACCACTTTCAATGGCAGCAACAAGATATGATGAATCGTAGAATGTCAAACCCTCTTCCAGGGATAAACTCAGTGTTGAAACTAATGCTGGAGAGATAAGTTCCATTGCATCAAGTAACTCAAACATAACAGCCCCGGATTCCTTCGCTTCATCTTTTGAGATCCTCTTTCTGATTTTGTGATTTTTCCAAAGGATGTTGCCTATTTCATACCTTGCAAGAGGAATCGTGGCGCCTGCAATGAGTGCTTTGTATTCACCACCCTGAAAGAGGTTGAAGATTGCTGAAGCGTCCAGAAGGTTCATCTTTCCCGATCCTCCCGAATATCCGACACTATCTCCTCCAACTTCAATTTCAAGATTATTGGCCTTACTTCTTTCATTTTTTTAATCAACTCTTCATTCCGGGCTCTCTTAATTTCTTCCTGCACTGCCTTTTTAATGATTTCTGTAGGATTCAATTTGAGTTTCCTGATCTCATCCCTTTCTTCCTCCGAAATTTTAGCCGAGATTGTGGCAGACTTTTTCATAATACTAAATGTATTACGATTATTTCTATTTGATGTATTACATCATGTACTATAAACTGTACAACGATTAAGTTTTGGCTTACTAAGAGAAATCTCGAGTTTTGGTCCGCTACATGAATAATTCAGGTATTCGCTTAAAAGAATAAACTCATAAGGTCAAGCCCATATTGAAATTGTTATAATCAGTTCCATTGCTTATGACTGATTATTTCCTTAATGAATTGTTCAGCCCACGTTTATTTGATCGATTGTGTTGGGATAGAAGGCCACATATTCTCTGATTGCCCTGAATTCCTCCTTTGAATCAGCATACTGCCATACAGAATCGATTGATATTACTTCACCCACCCTTATGTTATAGTAGTTTGCCACACCTTTGTATGGACAGGTTGTCCTGGTCCCTGTAGCTTCAAGGCATCCTTTCCGGACGTCCTTTAAAGGAAAATAATAAACCGGGTTGTGACCTGTCTCGTGGAGAAGGATAGCATCCTTTGTCCTTGCAATAGTGGTTCCACCCTTCACCACCTCCACTTCCTTGCCAACCATGTAGGCTCTGATGCTGTGGCCCATTTTTTCATAATCAATTATTGGTTCTCCCAGATTCTCGCCGCCCATGCCTTAAACAGCCAATCATCTTTCTTATAGGTTCTTATAAGCACATTGGGGCAGGTTAGGTTGCTAAGCCATTTAATAGGTTGATTGGGCTTAGTGGTCGTGCGCAGTACTCCCATGATTTCATCCATGGCA
>JAJZKS010000050.1 GCA_021850835.1 Thermoplasmata archaeon | reverse complement strand
CCGTCAACTGTCTTCAGATTTCTTCACCTTCTTCCAGTGAAACCTTAATTCCCTTCTTGAATAGGTAAATTACAGCACCAGCTACTAGCCAGACTACCATAAATCCTACCCCTATGAGGACAAGGGTGTTCACTGAGAGGAAAGAACCGTAGAGGGCGAATAAATATATTACGGTGGCAACGAGAGGCACCAGGACATATGTCAGCTTGAGTTCTTTCAGCTTCCTGAAGTAGAGTGGCAGGGAACTGTTGATGAGTATGTGGTCAATTATGGTTCCTGTTCCAGTCCACAATCCCGTGATTATGAAACCGTTGAATGCACCAAAGTACCAGCCGGTGAAGGTGAATATTACCAGGCCAATTATGGTGTTTGCTATAAGGGATATGTGTGGGCTCTTGTGCTTCGGATGTGTCTCAGAGAGTTTGTCAATAAGCATGCCGTCCTTTGCCATTGTGTACATATCCCTTGAGCCAGCGTTTATGATGGCAAGCGTATCTACAAAACCGCTGTTAACAATGAACAGGAACATAACGGCCGCAATGACCATGCCTCCATCTCTAAGTGCAAGAATTAGACCGGGAAGGAAGTTGCCTGAGTAGCTTGACATGTTTGCCGGGCCCCATCCTATGGTCATGGCATAGCTCATGAAGAGGAAGAACAGCCCAAGGACCAGTATGGTTACGATAACTCCCCTTCTTATGTTGACATGAGCGGATCTGGCCTCAGATCCCAGGAAAGTCATTGACCCCCAGCCTGCAAGTGATGTGAACGAGAACACGAGTCCCAGTGCAACGCCCTGCCAGCCAGTTGGTGAATACTTTGGCGTGAACACTGCGAAATCAAGAGGATTGTTTGACTTTGATAGTATTAGGAATGCAACAACAAGGAGAAGCACCATTTCGATTGCTCCAGTATAAACGCTGTACCTCAGTGAGTTCTTTATACCTGAGTAAGCGAGTCCCAGGGCTGCCAGAGCAACTACAATTCCAATGGGGTACCAAGACCACGAAGGAACGTTAATGCCTAAAATTCCAAGCCCGTACTGGGCCGCGAGAGCCGTCTCAAAGTATATGAATGGAGTTGCCCCGATTACGGTATAGAGCATGTATACCCACCCTCCAAATCCTCCCATTCTCGGACCAAAGCCCCTCTCGATATACCTGTAGTATCCTCCGCTAGAGGCGACTTTTTTCGAAAAGGCATATACCACGAAACCAGCACTGAGAACACCAAGCAGTGCAAGCACGTATGTCAGTGGGAGAGCCCCATAGGCAAACGCAGCTGCACCAGTCATGGTGGCTGTTACAGCTATTGCAGGGGCAGTGAATGAAATGGACTGGAAAATAAGTTCCAGGTAACCCACTGCACCTTTGTGTAACTGTCTGTCGGTTGATACCATGACACGAAAGAACATATCACGTATATATTAATTATCAGACCCCTGATCCATAGCCGCAAGATTTACTGATTTCATGGGGGTTATTGGTCAATTTGTCTCTTGGCTTTCTTCGGTTTATTCGGTAATTTGGAATTTAAACCCATAAAATATCTTATGGGGAGTAAACAAACCATATTTTTAGGTACGCATAACAGATTCCCATACGTTGCGCTGATGGCAGTTGACAATGATGGGACAAGGGTGGAGGAGAGGTTCAAGTTCCTTCTGCTTTCCAGGGCTCTTAGGAGCGCTGCCCTCATATTTGTCACGCTCTCGACGCCCCTTTATCTCCTCAAACTGAACTTTGACATAATATCAATAGGCATAATCTACCTGTTCGTATCCATCACAACCGTTCTCATCTCGCTGGGTATAGGAATGCTTGGCGACAGGATTGGCTTCAGGAAGGCCCTGATGATGGGCGAGATCCCTGCAATATTCATCACGGCAGCCCTTACCTTCAGCACCAGCATCTATGTGATCCTTGCAGGGATCATCATTTCAGGCACAACCGGCTCAGCAGGAGCAATGCGCGGGGCCATGTCCCCGGGTATGAATGCATATATAGCGACAAACTGGCCTGAAAGCTCAAGCAGGGTCAGGAAGATGGCATTAATCACCTCAGTGGCCTCCATCTTTTCAATCTTAGGGAGCCTCATTCTCTATTCATACGATTTTCTCACACCATTTTATGGTTCAGTGGATTCCTTCAGGGTCTTATACGGGATCAGCCTGGTGCTGGTCCTGGCTTCTCTAGTTTCCCTCTTCTTTATCAGGGAAAAGCCGGTCAGCAAGAAGGAGGAGAGGGTAATGAAGAAGGCCAGTGGCAAGTATGTACTCAAAGTCTCAATTGCAAACGGAATCAATGGATCGGGAATAGGACTGGCCATTGTGCTTCTTCCAGCCTGGTATGCATTGAGGTTTGGCCTCACTGAATCCCAGGTCGCACTCGCCTTCCTGGGGTCCTACGCAGCCACTGCAATAGGGGGTTTTCTTGCTTCAAGGATCAGTATCTCCGCAGACGGCAAATCGACCCTGAAAGTTGCATGGGTTACCAGGGTTATCCAGGGAGGATTGCTGGTGCTCATGGCAATTTCCCCGTTTGTAATCATCGCGATCCTCCTTTATTCCGGCAGATCCCTTCTTGCAGGATTCGGGATGCCCAGCAGAAACGCGGTCAATGTGAGTGGGCTCCAGGAAGGGGATTTTGGTGCTGGTACTAGCCTTCAGGGGGTTTCTGTAAGAATTTCTCAGGGATTCTCGGGGCTATCTGGGTACCTCATGGACATTGACCTTCCTTTTCCCGTGATTCTGGGCGGAATACTCCAGGCCGTGAGTGGCGTAGTATACTACAAACTCATGAAAAATGATGACTGAGTTATTGGCAGCCAGCGGATCAGAGGTCCACTTCAAATATTTGACTGTCAATTGCGGTTGTTTTTGGAAGATCTCCTGGCTTTACTTTAACACTAAGGCCACTTATCTGGGAAAATGCGTTCAGGAATGCTGCTACCTTGATATCGTCCACTATGCCCATGTTTCCAATCCTCACAAACCTGGTGCTGTCCTTTCCAATGCCCTTTGATATTACTATATCTTTCTCTGCTAGTTTCTTTAGCAGGTCATCAACTGGCATATTGGGTTCCACTGCCACAACTGTGTCAGAGTAGTTGCCCTCTTCTCCGACCACGGAGAAACCATTCTTTTTCATGAAGTTTCTCATGAAAGAAGCGGCATCTGCATGCCTTTTCCAGCGATTTTCCAAACCTTCTTTCTCAAGGATTTTCAATGCAACATGGAGGGCATTGAAGCTTCCTGTGGAAGGAGTGAAGGGTGTCTCACTCTTCCCCAGGTATTCCAGTGAGGTTCTCAGGTCAATGTAGATGGGAAGGTCGTGTACCTTTACCATTCGGCTTTCACCTTCCTCCCCGATGCAAACTATCCCAATGCCTGGAACAGATGCAAGGCCCTTCTGGCTGCAGCTGGCAAAGGCATGGATTCCCCATTTGTCAGTATAAATTTCACTTGCCCCGAATCCGGAGACAGAATCCACCAGTACCTTGACGCCAAGGCCATTTGCTTCCTGCGCAACTTCCTTGAGGTTCCTTATGGCTGTTCCATTTCCCGTCTCGTTGTGGATCAAAAAAATCGTCTTTGTGCCAGGGTAACGGTTTACAAAATCCTCTATTTCCCCATTCCCTATGGTGCCATTTTCGCCTTTCTTCATCACATGGATTATGGCGCCCCTTCTCTGGAGGCTGTCTATTGCCCTGTTGCCGAATTCACCAAAGGTCACTGCAGCAACCCTCTCACCAGGTGAGATGAAGGAGTAAATCATGGATTCCACTGCAGAAGTCCCCGATCCGGTGGTCATTATGGTGTGATTAGAGCCTGATATCCTGTTTAGGATTTCCTCAGATCCTTTCACGATTTTCCTGAATTCTGCTGACCTGTGGTTCTGGACGTATGCTGAAGCCCTGAGCACAGGGTCTGGAACTTCCACTGGTCCGGGTATGAGCATCATCAGTTGATCTCCTCCATTGCTTTCAGCATGTTTTCAAGCGTCATTCTTGCGACCCTTCCCTGAGCTTCAATAGTCTGCGCACCTATGTGTGGTGTTATGATAACGTTGTCCATTGAGATAAGCTCTTTCTCTAGTGGTGTATCGGGGGGTTCCGACCAGAGCACATCAGCTCCATATCCTCCCATTCTCCCATGCTTCAGTGCATTTGCCAGGGCTTCCAGGTTGACGACTTCAGCCCTGCTTGTATTGATGAGAATGGCTCCATTCTTCATTTTCCCGAACTCTTCTTTTCCAAGGATTTCAATGGAATCCCTCATAAGTGTCACTGAAATGAAAATAAAATCGGAATTTTCAAGCAGATTATCCAGGGAGACATACTTTCCGGAAACCTTCCCAATAAGTTCCTTGGACTCGTAGAGGTCGAAAGCAAGAATCCCAAGGCCAAGCGCCCTGAGGTAATTTGCAGTCTGGAAACCAATCCTTCAAAATCCTATCATGCCTGCTGTCTTGCCTGAAATCTCCGTCCCAACCTGCTTCACAAATTTTCCACTCCTGAGCTGGCGGTTCAGGAAGCTTATTCTCCTTGCAATATCGATAAGCAGAGCCAGATTAAGCTCTGCAACAGAATCTGTGGAGGACCCTGCTGCTGTTACCACCTTTATTCCCAATCTTTCTGCGGCACCCATGTCTATGTTGTCAGTACCGATTCCGGCTCTCGCTATGAGCTGAAGTCCCTGTCCGGAGTGGAGAACTTCCGAGGTGAGCTTGGTTCTGCTCCTGACCACGACAGCATTGTATCCATGCAGGACCTCCATTAACTGTCCATGGCTCAGATCGGGCCTGTAATCAACAATATGCCCTTTTTCCTCCAGCCCTTCGATAAGCGACCGTTCCACTGGATCGCTAATGAGAATCCTCTTGGGTTTACCATCGGCGGCGGTGTTCACGGGCTATCAGCTAAGAATGCCTTATAATACTTACTTATCAAGGCCTGTAACTATTCAATCATCCAAGCACTATAATGGTCCTGGTGCCGGTTATCCCATCCATTGAGTCTATGTCCTGCAAAAGGATATCCTTTAGGTGTGCTGAATCTCTGGCAGTTATCCTTATGAGGAGATCTGCCTCGCCCGTGATCACATAACCCTGGTCAACATATTCTGTTAACAGGAGATCTTCCAGTAAGGTATCCTGTGTCTTGCCCGTCTCCCTGAGCTTGCCAACATCAGCCTTGATGAGGACAAAAGCCGTTATGTTGAGGCCAGCCTTTTTCCAGTCTATGTCAGCCCTATAACCTCTTATCACCTTGTCCAGCTCCATTCTCTTCATTCTTGAATGAACGGTTGAGAGTGGCATGTCAAGTTTCCTGGCAAGCAGGGAATATTTTGTCGTTCCGCGGTCGGCAAGTTCCAGAAGCTTGAGGTCTGTTTTATCCATGTTGTAAAAAATACAATGTAGTATTTAAATATGCGGCATATTTTCAAAGAAAATACGATATTTTTCGCAGAAAAATTAATCTTTATCCTGGCATCGAAGGAATCGGTTCATAATGATTGAAGCGCAGGAAACTGAACTGATGGGCTCCCTGAAACTTACCAGCAAGATTCTTAGATATGTAACAAACTATCTTCAGGACAATGGGTTTCTCCAGATGTTGCCTGTAATGCTTGGAAGGAGCACAGATCCCCTTGGCCCTGACCCGAACTCATCCATTCTCAAGACAATTGAAGTGGAATACCTGGGAATAACCATGAGGACCATGAATTCAATGATCCTCCATAAGCAGGTGGCTGTGAGGGATGTGGGAAAGATCTTCATCCTGTCGCCAAACATAAGGCTTGAAAAGGCTGACAGGAAAGCCAGCGGAAGGCACCTGTTTGAGTTTACGCAGGCGGATTTCGAGATTCCTTATGGCAGGATGAAAGACGTGTTTGCCCTGATGGAAGACTTGCTGGAAGGGTTGACCTCACAAATAGGCACTGAAGGCATCAGGAAGGTTAATGGTGAGCCCTTCGCTTTTAAAGGCCCGTTCAGGGTATACTCCACACATGAACTTGAGGAAAGATATGGTGAGGATTGGGAATATCTGGCCTCCATGGACCATGACCAGCCCTTCTGGGCAACGTGCCACAAGAGGGAATTCTATGACAGGGAAGACGAAAGGAGCCCAGGGCATTACCAGAACTATGACCTCATATACCCATTCGGGGTTGGAGAGGCCCTTTCAGGGGCAGAGAGGGAATACGATTACCAGAGGATCAGGGCAAGAATGGGTAAGGACAAACTTGCAATGGACATTTATGCATCTTACCTGGAAGAAGCAAGGAAGGGATTTGTGCCTTCTGCAGGTGGGGGCTTTGGGGTCGAAAGGCTCACAAGGTTCCTCAGGGGAGCAGCGCACATCGGAGATGTGCAGCTTTTCAGGAGAGTCCCTGGAGAAGTACCGGGAATATGAACCGGTACTAAGGCCTCTTCGGGGAGTATCTAACTCTTTTTTCCGGTAGTTGATGCAGGCAGTTTTGTATTCTCACATTCCCATAATATCCATACCCCTGCTGATATATAAGGTGACCACTTCGAGGCAATCCTGGTTATCTTCGCGTCCGTGAGTTCACCCCTAATGCCATAATGCTTCTTCAGCGAATTTCGGAATCCTAAGTCATTGAGGGGGAGGACGTTCAGCCTTCTAAGTGTGAAAATGAGAAACATCTGGGCAGACCATGTGCCAATCCCCTTCACAATGGTGAGCTTCTGTACTATTTCGTTGTTGGGCAAGGACTCAATGCCACCGAAGTCGAGTTCTCCGCTGAGGGTCTTACCGCTTAGATCGCGCAGGTACCGCATCTTCTGGGGAGAGATGCCAGAAGAACGGAATTCATCATCACTGAGCCTTGCAATATTCTCTGGTATTACAGGGCCGCCCAATTTCTTCAGAAATTTGTTGTAGATAGATTCCGCAGCCTTCCCGGAAATCTGCTGGTAGATAATGGCCTGAACAAGTGATTCAAAATGGTCTCCACCAGCCTCCAGCTTGAAGTATCCGATCCTTTTTGCTAATTCCCCCATAATAGGGTCCCTGCTGGATATGACTGTGAGTATTTCATCTGTGGAAATGTGGCCAAGCTCCAGCTTCTCCGGGTCCATAAACAATAGGTCTAGTGAAGGGCAGGTATATTTTTTTGCCATGGTCGCGATGGAAAATACAGGAGATTAAAATCCCCGGATGCGAATTTTTTAATATTGGGGTCGGTTTATTATTGGATGAAAATCAGATGGCTTGTTCTTCTGGTTGTTGTTATAGTTCTGCTGTCATACCTTTCCACTAACTTCACTACCCTGAACCCAAAGCTTGGCCTCTGGGAATCTGCAGGCCAGGGGAATGTCACCTCCGGCACTGTAAACATTCCCGGTCTGGCCAGTCCGGTAAACGTCACAATAGATGCATCCGGGATCGCCCATATCAAGGCCTCAAACATGAATGACCTCATGTTTGCCCAGGGCTATTACTCTGCAAGCCAGAGGTTATTCCAGATGGAGCTTGAGGCCCTTCTGGCTTCAGGGAACCTTAGCAGGTACATTGGCGCATCAGGGGTAGCTTCTGACCAGGCCATGAGGCTAATAGGCCTCCCGGGAAACGCCTGGACACTGGAGCAGGCATACATCAAGAACTATCCCCAGTACTATGGATACCTGCAGTCCTACTCCAATGGCGTTAATGCTTACATCAATACAACTGCAGCCTCAAACCATCTCGGATTCAAGCTTCTGGGAATACAGCCTTTCCAGTGGACAGTTTTCTACACCTTGTGCTGGCAGGAATACATGTCATGGTCACTTACTACCGGGGCAGCGGAGCCACTGCAGTCAGCCCTCATATACAATGCCCTTGGGTACCAGAATGCCACCCTGCTCTGGCCATACTATCCTTACTACACCCAGAACGTAACTGTTGTGCCAGGGGACGGCACTGTCAATGGCAAGAACCTATCCCAGCTTGGGGTAACACCCAAAGAGTTCTGGTCTCAGAACTGGTATGGGCTTAATGCAACGGGAGTAAATACAAGCCTTCTCAAGACGCTCTCTCCGCTCATAAGGGGAGCCCTTGCAAACATTTCTGACCCATTCGGGATGCCTGGTGCCCATGGGCTTGGATCCCATGTTGGAAGCAACAGCTGGGTAGTGGGAGGAAACTACTCCTCATCAGGTTATCCAGTGATGGCGAATGATCCCCATCTCCCTCTCACCGCACCTTCAATCTGGATACCCATGCAGCTGGAGGCGCCTGGAATAAATGTTACCGGTTGGGACTTAGCAGGAGTGCCGGGAATTCTCATTGGTCATACGCCCACAACATCCTGGGGCCTAACCACTCCTGAGGGAAATTCGGCAAATGAATACCTGGAGACGCTGCACAACAGTTACATTCTGAGTATAGTAAGGATAGTATGGCCAGAGCAGAGTGGCATTCTGATACCCAAGGGCATTGTATATGAGGGCTGACTGTAGTGGCTCCGCTGCTCCGGTAGTGAGTGACCATGACATATATTCCTGCCAGCACAATGAATAGAAAACTGTCCACTGAAAGGGCTGTATTCCAAGAAGCTTGAAACCGAGATGGTTTGAAGCTGCAGTTGTGTTGATGTAAGCATTAACGCCATTGGAGTAGGACTGGAGGTATCCAAAGTACTGTGGATAGTTCTTGATGTATGCCTGCTCCAGTGTCCAGGCGTTGCCCGGGAGGCCTATTAGCCTCATAGCCTGGTCTGAAGTCACACCTGATGCGCCAATGTACCTGCTCAGGTTCCCTGACGCCAGAAGAGCCTCAAGCTCCATCTGGAATAGCCTCTGGCTGGCAGAGTAATAGCCCTGGGCAAACATAAGGTCATTCATGTTTGAGGCCTTGATGTGGGCGACACCGGATGCATCTATTGTGACGTTTACCGGACTGGCCAGGCCTGGAATGTTTACAGTGCCGGAAGTGACGTTCCCCTGGCCTGCAGATTCCCAGAGCCCAAGCTTTGGGTTCAAGGTAGTGAAGTTGGTAGAAAGGTATGACAGCAGAACTATAACAACAACCAGAAGAACAAGCCATCTGATTTTCATCCAATAATAAACCGACCCCAATATTAAAAAATTCGCATCTGCGGATTTTAATCATTTTAACTTCACTGTCGGCTATGGCAAAAAATATACCCGCCTTTCACTAGACCTACTTGCTTATGGACCCTGAGAAGCTGGAACTTGGCCACATTTCCACAGATGAAATACTCACCGGCATATCCGGCAGGGACCCTATTATGGGGGAACTAGTAAAAAGGATCGGATACTTCAAGCTGGAGGCGGGCGGAGACCACTTTGAATCACTTGTTCAGGCCATTATCTACCAGCAGATTTCCGGGAAGGCTGCGGAATCTATCTACAACAAATTTCAGGAAAAATTAGGTGGCCCCGTAATACCAGAGAATATTGCAA
>JAJZKS010000049.1 GCA_021850835.1 Thermoplasmata archaeon | reverse complement strand
AGGCCTGGTTCCAAATGGGAAAACCCCAAGGGCCGCCTTATTTGCCGCATTGTTATCAAGAAGCTTGTAACCGGTAACCTTCATCAATTCTTCAGCTATTGTGAGTTTTCCCGCTGCTGGTGGGCCGTAGATAAATATAAGATGCATTGCCTCAATGTAGAACCGGCTTTTTGAATATAACCTTGTCGCAGGCTGCCATTCCCTTATGGATTGTTATTACTACCCGCCTATGCCTACAGACTGAAACTCATGACTGCATCCTTATAATCTGGCGGCTTAACTGATGAATTATCCTGATCAGTGCTTCGTGAAATGGATGCGATTCATAAGCCACACCATGCAACCGTTATAATAGTATAACACCAAAGGGTGATATAAATTCGCCAAAAACCCTTCCGGAGATAGTTGAAGTGGTAATTATTAAAGCTCCAATTGAGAAAGTGTGGAAAACAGTGTCTACCTCAGATGGCCTTGAGTCATGGTGGATGGCGAATACACTTTTAGCAGAGAAAGGGACTGAATTTATCCTCCATTCCGGCCCATTTGGGGATTCTAAATGCAAGGTTACAGAAGTTGACCCCCCTACCTCTCGAGTTTCCTTTGGGACCGGGAATGGCAACTGACATTCAGGCTCAGGGAAATTGAACCGGGCTTTACTGAGTTCACCCTCATACATTCAGGATGGCCTGATGGGAAAGTAAACCGCTTTGGCCAGCCATATACAGCGGTACGGAAGATCATGGATGATGGCTGGGAGAATATTGTCCATGTGAAGCTTCCCTCAAGATTCAGTGATTGAATGCAGGGGAAGAACTGTTCGCATGATCCCTTCCAAGCACTGGCGGACCCTACCCGGAGGAACATACTTTGCCTCCTCAACAGGAAAGAGCTTTCCATAAAGGGCATTTCCAATAATTTCACCATCAGCCGAACGGCAGTCATCACGCACCTCATGATCCTGTCCGATTGCCGGCCTTGTCAGGAATAGAAGAGCAGGCAGGGAAACCATGTACAGGCTGGAAAAACAGCCTCTCCAGAAAGTCGTCGACTGGATCGGGTACTTCTAATTATGCTGGGATGAGAAACTGGATAAACTGAAAAGTTTATCAGAAAATGGATCATAATTATGCCTTAAAAAAGGAAGAAAGAATTGAAAGCCATATGAGAAAGGGAGTTGAAAAAAATATTCCCTCTCAGAACAGCCCTGTAATCTCGCCATCATCTGTCAGGTCCACGCCCTCGGCTGCAGGTGCTGTTGGAAGGCCTGGCATGGTCATGATGTCACCAAGCATGGGCACTGCGAATCCTGCCCCTGATGAGATGCTGACAGATTTTACTGTGACCGTGAAGCCTTTTGGCCAGCCCATGAGCTTAGGATCATCAGTAACGCTGTACTGGGTCTTTGCCATGCATACATGCATTTTTCCAAGGCCCATTGATTCAATGTTCTTCAGGTCCCTCTCGGCTTTCTTCTCGAAAATAACTTCGGATGCGCCATAGACTTTCTTTGCGATTGCAACAATTTTATCCCTCACTGGGTCACTAGCATTGTATGTCCTCTTTATGGCGTATGTGTTGTCCAGCGCCTTGAGAACCTTTTCTGCCAGGTCCTTGCCTCCCTCACCGCCTTTTGCGAACACTTCAGATAGGGACCAGGTGACCTTCTTTTCTCCGAGGATTTCCTCAATTCTCTTTATTTCTGCAGGGGAATCCGACGGGAACCTGTTCAGTGCCACTACAGGCTCAAAGCCGTAGTTCCTGAGGCTGTCCACGTGCTTGAGGACATTCTGGGCCCCCCTTTCCAAGGCTGCAACGTCTTCCTTGGAGGAGTCCTTTGCGCCGCCGTTGAGTTTCATTGACCTTATGGTGGCAACCAGCACTATGGCATCGATGGGCAGGTCGCCGATCACAGAAACCATGTCGAGGAACTTCTGGCCGCCAAGCTCAGAACCGAAGCCGGCTTCCGTCAAGACATAATCCGCAAGGCCAAGCGCCATGCGGTCTGCTATTATGCTGGAAGTCCCATGTGCGATATTGCCGAACGGTCCAATATGGATGAATGCTGGAACGCCTTCTGTTGTCTGGACAATGTTTGGCTTGATCGTGTCCCTTAGAAGAGCAGCCATTGCACCTTCCGCCTTTATGTCACCGGCAAACACGGGCTTGCCCTCGTAATTGTATCCCACAAGAATTTTGGAGAGCCTTGCCTTCATGTCAGAATATCCGGATGAAAGGCCCATTATTGCCATGACTTCAGAGGCAGGGGTAATCACAAACTTATCCTTCATCATTACGCCAGTATCTGAGTTGCCTGATCCAACAATAATCTCCCTGAGGGAACGGTCGTTCATGTCGATTGCCCTTGGGAACAGCACTCTTCTTGGGTCAATTCTGAGCTTGTTTCCATGGTATATGTGGTTGTTGATCATTGCCGAAAGGAGATTGTGTGCAGCTGTAACTGCCGGAAAGTCCCCCGTGAATGAGAGGTTGATGTTGTCGCTTGGCTCGACCTTGGATTTCCCGCCACCGGTTGCTCCGCCCTTAACGCCGAAGCATGGACCGAGCGATGGTTCCCTGAGGGCTATCACAGTTTTCTTGCCGAGCCTTCCAAATGCCTGTCCTAGCCCTATAGTTGTGGTGGTCTTTCCCTCGCCTTCCTTGGTAGGGTTCATGGCGGTGACAAGGATCAGTTTTCCCCTCTTCTTGTTCTGTACTCTTTTCAGCACGTCCAGGGAAACCTTGGCCATGTAATTTCCATATTTTTCAAACTCATTCTCAGACAGTCCCAGCTTGGAAGCAATTTCAGAAATATCCATGAGATCTTTTGTAGCCATTTAGAACATCCCAGCATATCTGTAAGGAAAGCAATTAAAATAAAACTTTCAAGGGTGCTGATTTTCAAAAATTACGACTCGTCCTCTAAAAGGCAATGCGTTTAATTCACGAAAAGGGGTTTCGGGAAAATGGATGCAGGGAGGAATGTTTCACATGGGAATGCGGAACGAAGCTTACTACCGTTAATGCTTAAACCTTCAGGATGTTGCACAACTCATAACTTGGGCTTCCATACTATTCCCGAAATAAACAGGATAAAACCTATTGTGGCCATGATAGAGCCGACGCCTTCCAGGTTGGCTGCAGCGCTGACTGTTGTGTTATAACCGGGAGCTATGTTCCCTAAGGTTGCATACAGATTTTCTGTTGACCATATGTTATACCCATAGACAAACAGAAATACGCCTACAACAAGCATAATGGCACCAATCAGGTATATTGCCAGCGCAGCATATTTTTTCATCAGCCATCAACACCCATTTAATTAGCCACACAATTATCGATTTGATAATTTTTAAAGCTTGCCATCAGAGTTAAAAATATGGTTATTCATGGAAAAATGTCAAGAATTGTTGACATTAAATGTTAATACACAATTGTGATTTGATGCTATGGAGCCCAAGACCGTAGAGGTAGAGAACCCGGGACAGAGATACATCAAGGATTTCATAATTTATTCTGCACTTGGAGAGCCTGTGATAAAACCTGAGGAGTGGTCACTCACCATAGGCGGCCTTGTTGAAAAGCCTCAGAAGTTCAGCTTCAAGGAAGTCATGGAGATGCCCCATGTCAAATACATCTGTGACTTCAACTGTGTAACAGCCTGGAGCATAAAACAGGTCCACTGGGAGGGCCCCAGCATGAAGGGGCTCATTGAAAGGGCAGGGCCAAAGAAGGAGGCGAAGTGGGTCATGTTCAAGTGCGCGGATGGCTACACAACCCCTGTTCCCATAGAATACGCCATGACCGAAGATGCGGTTGTTGCAGTGAAGATGAATGGTGAGTTTCTGAAAACCGAACAGGGCTATCCCGCAAGGCCTTTCATGCCCGAACTCTACGCCTGGAAGAGCGCAAAATGGCTCACAGGCATTGACCTCATAGAAGATTATGAGGACGGCTACTGGGAGGCATATGGCTACCACGAGAGGGGGCTTGTCTCAGGCGGAGAAAGATATACCAACGGGCTCTGGAGAAGGGTCAAGAAGACCGTTACCGGCAAGGTAAGGGCCTGAATCCTGGCCAATTTTCATTTCCTGTGCCTCCTTGCGTTGAGAATCAGCCCAGCGAATAGGGACGCGGACATTGCTACTGCAGAATATGCAAGAAGATCATGGAAAAGGTTCTGATATGAGAATATTCCCTCCTGTGGGGATGTGATATTTATTGTTACCACGATGTTGCGGCTATTGATTGAGAAGTTCCCTGATGATGGTTTCGCCGAGAGGTTACTGGAAGATGTTGTTACATCGAATGAATAAAGCCCATCAGGTATGAAGAATGAGTATCTGCTCTGGGAAACAGTGCCGGATACCAGGTTCTCAGGGCCTTCGATATGCACGCTCCAGGTAGCATTCCTCAGGCCATTTGTTTTGAATGTTGCATTGAAGCTGGGGGCTCCAACCACTGAAACGCTGTTTGAAAAGTGGTTTGACACATACATGTATCCATTGCCTGAGTCGAAGGCTATATTCTCAGGGGATTCACCAACGTTAATGGCTGCTACGACCTTTTCTGTCCGCCCGCTTATTACATCCACGTTGTTGGATCCGCTGTCCGCCACATAGATTAAACCGCTGTACGGGTCATAGGAAATCCCTGCAGGGTTTGAACCAACAGTAATGTTTGCGACCACCTTGCCTGTTGAAGCATTTATCACATCTACCTTGTTTATGTCAGTGCAGGATGCGTAGAGCAGGGAATTTGCAGTGTCAATCGCTATTCCGGAAACGCTTGCGCCCACATCGATTGACCTGGCCTGGGTACTGTTGCCGGCATTTATCACGGTTATGTTGCTTTCCAGCTGGTTCGTCACATAGACCTCATTGTTAGTGCTGTCCCAAACACCATCATAAGGTGCATTTGAATTGGGATTGTTCGTGAGGTTTATGGTCTTCGTTGCTGTGGAAGTGGAACCATTGATCACCGTGATGTTGTCGGAACCATAATTCATGACGAACAGGAGGCCAGCACGGGGATCGAACACTATTCCATTTGGGGTCGTGCCCACGCTGATGTTCTTTGCAACTCTGTTTGTCGTGCCGTTGATCACCTTTACAGTTCCTGAGCCCTGGTCGCTCACGTACACCATGTTGCTGACATAATCAACCGCTATGCCTCCCGGGCCTCCATTTACAGGAATAGAGCCTTCAATCCTGTTTTCAGATGCGTTGATAAGCAGTACCTTGTTAGACTGGGGCGCAGATACGTATACAAGGCCATGCTGCGGCGAATACCGCACATACTGGGGATAATGCCCGGGGTCGATTGTGGAAAATGTATTGTCGGTGGCGTTGAAAACATACAAAGTGTCCGTGTGGCCGCAAACATAGATGTTATTGTTGGCCGGATCGTATTCCATGCTTGATACATACCCTGCAAAGTTCACATTTGAAACGATGCTGCCGTTCTCTGGGCTGATCACGGATAGTGATATGGCCGCAAACTGCCCTTCATAGATGTACCCATTCTTCAGGTCCACCACAAATCCGGCCACATAGCCTGATAGGGCATAGTTGGCAACTATCCTGTTTGTGGTTCCATTCATCGCGGTGATGGAGTTGCCATTTCCAATATACATGTCTCCAGTCATGGGGTCATAGGAAGCCCACGAAACTGTCCCATTGAGGGCTATGGCCTCCTCAATGGTGTTTGAAGTGCCATTTATTATGGTGATAAAATTGGAATTGGTGAACAATACATAGACAAATCCGTTGGCCCCGTCAACAAACAGCCTGTTTGTGCTGTTAATTCCAGTTATGTTTGCCAATTTCTGGTGTGTTGATGCGTTTATGACCAACACATATCCAAAGGAGTTTGAGGAGCTGTAAAATGATGCATATACGCAGTTGTCAAAGCTGTCGTATATTATCGAGGACGGGATCTCGCCCGTTTTTATGGTGGACACCACCCTGTTGTATTTGCAGCTGATCACAGAGATGCCGAGGCTATCGGAAACAAAGACTTCGTTTTCCTTTGGGCTGAATGTGCAGCTGTAAGGGCTTGGCCCAACAGAGATGTTGGCAAAAACATTGTTAGTGGAGCCTTTTATTACAGATACAATGCTGGAACCCTGGTTTACAGCATATATGTTCCCATTGCTGGAATCCACAGCAGTGACCCTCAATACGTTGAACCCCACATCAATGTTGCCCATGTTTTCAATGCTCCCGGGGAGTGAAGTTTTGCTGCTCCCAGTTGAGCCATTGACAGAAAGGAAGAAAGAGGCCTTAGTTCTGGAAGCCCTTTGCGAAATCTGAGAGGCAGAATGGGACCCCGGCATTGAAACGGAGACGGGGACAATTATCAGAAGCAGGGCAACCAATAACGAAATTGCGAACCGGGCCGATCTGATAGGAATCCGCATTCCGTGGTTGATATAAAAAATTTATCTATTAAACCATTCGCATACTAAAGTGACTTGCCTTCTTGGCCCACTTGGATTGGCCGTTTGCCAAGACATCTGGATTTGATATGCCTGATTGAATGCACTTTCCATTACAGTGCCATAACAACAAATTAAATAGACGATCAAAATTTCTTGGAACTGAAAGCCCCGTGGTGTAGTGGCCAAGCATTTCGGACTTTGGATCCGACGACGGCAGTTCGAATCTGCCCGGGGCTATGCCTGTTTTACTCCGGTACACATAATTAACAGAGCGTATTGGGAAGACTTTTCCTGATTCGATTAAGTTATACTGTTAATATGCAATATCATGCGAAGTCCCTAATTGCCATGTTGGCGTTGGAAGCGACCCTTCCGGCCTGCAGGGCAAAGGGGAGAGGATAATCATGATCAGGGTGGTTGGCAGAAAGGGGTTACAGCTTGAGATCCGGGAAGAAAGGAAAGTTGAGGATGTGTTGAAGGAGCTGGGCCTGAAGGAGCAGAGTTTCGTCTGCGTGAGGAACGGAACCCCTGTTACCAGGTTTGACACACTGAAGCCTGAAGATGATGTTACTTTCCTGGAAATATTTTCAGGGGGGTAGAACAGGAAGGACCCGGTTGTAGAATTTTCCTAGGACAAGAAATTTATCACTGCCCTTGGAAGGATCTATGATCTTCATGTTTTCCTTGAGCCGGTCAATGTTTTTCCCTATGGTGAAGCCTTTTATGCGGTCTCTCACAACAACTTCCAGTTCCCTCATTTCAACGGGAATGTCGGTGCACAACCTGTCTCCGCAGACATAGGGGCCAAGAACAGACCTCCCGCCAGACCATTTCCTGATGAAATCCATTGCATTTGGCGCGTCAACGGGCGGGCCGACATGAACCCTGGTTGCGGGGAGTGTATGGAGTTTGCATTCTACCATCACCTCTATATTATCCGAAAGCTCGACCTCAGAAGAGATTGGCATGAAGCCTTCCTCGTCCAGTATCTGAACAAGGATATTCCTGAACCTGCTGGCCTGGCTGAAAAGTATATCGTCAATGATGTCCGGGCGCTCTATGGTTAATATGCGCATTACCGTCCCCCGTTCCCTGTACTTCTCAGGAAAATATGTGGCCTCAGCGTCAAAATATCTTTCACTGGGTTTTTCCAGGAAAAGCCTGGAGTTAATCTTCATCCTTGAGAGGTTTTCAAGGCTTATGGCTGCT
Organism: Thermoplasmata archaeon; assembly: GCA_021850835.1. The sequence goes on along the minus strand of JAJZKS010000049.1, from coordinate 1,831 downwards.
GCAGCGTTCCTCGTGATATCAGTGGGATCGATTATGACAATTGGCGCCTCAAACTCCCTGATCGGACCATCCTCAAGTGAAATCCTCATCTTTCCCTTCAGCGTGGCGAACGCCTCAATGGCCTTGAGCATTGAGCCGTACTTGATTACAAGCAGTTCACAGACATAACCTGAGAAGCCTGAGACCTTTATTTCTGATCCGTACACGCCAATAGCCTTCATGAAGAGTTTAAGCAGCCTTACCTGGTCCTGCCCCTCCGGATCCAGGTTCTTAAGCACAAAATCCGTATGCAGTGGAGTCCTGTCAACGGAGCTGATGATCCTTGTTCCCGGGGCGATCTCGAAGCACGGGACAATGTCCACCTTCCTGTCACCAAGTTGGCCTGAGACATACGGATGTTCAGCGTACTTTTCCCTGCCCTCAGGGAGCACCTCATGGCCAATTCTCAGGCCAAGCTTCTCCATCTCCCTTGGAGAATAATCCTTTGAAAAAATGACAAATAGATCGATATCTCCGCTTGCAAGGTTGGTGCCCTTGGCCACGGAGCCCACCAGAAGGCTCCTTGCCCTGATCCCATCCCTCTTCAGGATTGCGTTGATCCTGCCCATCACATCCGATGCCGTGGCCTGAAGTCCCTGGTTCTGTTTCCAGGTGGGCTTGTAATTCTTCAGGATGGGGGCAAAATCGATCATTTCGGAAGAAGGTCAAGAATAGCTTTTGCTGGCTCGCCATCGGCTTTCTTTAGCGCTTCAAGGGCCTTCTCCCTTGAAACAGAGGCCTGCTCCATGACCAGCTTTACATCTTCTTCGCTGTATGCTGGCACGGCAGCAGCTTTTGCCTCCTCAGCTGACTTTGGAACTTCCTTGAAGGTACCCATGACCTGGAACGTTTTCTGTCCCTGCGCTTCTATCATGGTGACCTGGGCGTCTGTGATCATGTAGTCTTTTGTTGCGCCCTTCATGATCACTGTCTTGACGTCACTCATTTCTGTGGACTTGATGCCCATCTGAGCCATCATTCTCTTGACTTCACGTGAGTTCATTTTTCCCGGAATCATGAATATCTGCAGACAATAATTGACGCCTTACATAAATACAATTGCTCATGTAGTGTGTGGGGCGGAGGCATGTGGGGTCCTGTCGATCATCAGCATCACTATTAGCATTGATACTGCTGCAGGGACGATCGCAATGCCGTAGAGAAGCCTCGGTGATGCCAGCCACATAAGCGATCCCAGAAGGGGGCCCACAATGCTTATTGGAACTGATAAGAATGAAACAAGGATCCTGGACCTTATCTGGTCACCCTCTCCCATGGATTTCAGCATCATATCAGAGGATGCGGAGTCTGAGAATATCCAGAGGAGGATGATGAAATAACCTACGATGAAGAGAAGGCTGGATATGACTATGGAAAGGATAAGGAATGGAATGATCAGGAATATTGGCCTGAACATGTAGAAAATATCCTTTATGGGCTGTATTGAGATGTGCTGCGCAATCTTGTCCAGGAGAAATCCTATTATCGAGAAGGCGGCGAATATGAAGAAAATATCCTGCTGGTTGATCCCGTCCCTGATTGCCATGGCGGGAAGGAAGATCGATACTATGCAGATGGAGAGGTAAAGCAGTGCCTGGATTGCAAGGAATGGAAACACGATCTTCCTGTTAGTCACCATGTCGAATGATTTCAGAGGAGCGATGGCATTCCGTGCCAGATCCTTAAAGGAGGTTTTCTGAGTGAATTTGTTTGATGGCCCTTTCTGGGAAATAGAGTAAGCCATTGCAAGGAACCCGAGCAGAAGGGCAACTACTGAAATAATGCCGTACAG
>JAJZKS010000048.1 GCA_021850835.1 Thermoplasmata archaeon | reverse complement strand
ATCGTCAACGGTCTCCTTGAGAGAGTATATTTTCAAGGCAGGTTCCTGGACCAATATTATTATGGTTTATTAAAAAGTGAGTGGGAGAAAAAAATTGCCCACTGATTGTTTCAGTAATGCAATGTGAAATTGAACTGCACATACTCACCAAAAGAGTTTGGATTGGGGCCGGGCGGGTACACCGGAGGATTATAAGTCAACCCAATATAATAAGAAGCAGTGGGGCCATTGTAAAGAGGGAATGGCCCTGCTTCCGTGTTGTTATACAGCCTTATTCCCGGGGAACTTGTGGTTTGCCAACTGTGGCTCATGTATACCGACACATACTTTGTATAACTGTCATAATAAATTGTGCTGCCCATCTTAGCCCACTGCACAATTGTGGCGGTGATATTTCCAGTTACATTGCCAACATTCAAGAGTTCCAGAATATTCCAATAATCCGTTTTGGTGGTCACATCGAAGTTCACATGCACCCTAAGAACGCCAGTTAATGTGTTATTATACATGCTGTAGTTCCACACGAAAGTGCTTCCTTGGGGTGGGGTGAAGTTATCGGGGGGAATTACGATAATTGGCGGACCAGTTATCGTCTGAGTTAATTTGATAAGACCCTGGGCCGAGATGTCACCAGTTGATTGGGGAGCCACAATGATTATTGAAATCAAGAACGAAACTGAAATGACCATTATAGACTTCATTAAGGAATTGTTTTTTTGGCCCATATTACTCTCCCTCCAAGCTCAACACGATGCCTCTTTCTATCTTCAAGTAAATATGACCTGCGGGGTAATATAAATCAGTGAATAAGTTCTCTATAGAATTTCTTGCTTCGTAAAATGCCCTGCATAAGGCTTCGGTAAAAAAAAGAAAAATTGAAATTTTAAAAATTTTAGCTGGCTATGAAAGTTCCAGTAAGCAAAATCTCCCCAGTGATTGTAGCCCCATCATATGGTGGTGTGAAAAACCCGATGTAGATGATTGTTGAGCCATCAACAGGGGTTGAGTATGACTGAGAACCAGATAGGGGGAAAGCTGTTACGGCCGGGTTTGTTATCACTGGCACCGCACCTGGAAGTCCACTATAACTGAAATCACCAAAACTCATTGGTGACAGGGAAAGGTACATTGTTGACCCTGGCACGAACGCGGAAGATACTGATGAGTTAAGGTAGAACATCCCGGATGGCAATGAGGATACAAAGTGTATTTCCATCACATTTATGATGAAAGTTGTCTGGTTGGACACCGTTGCAAACTTCAGGTCACCCATGAAGTTTCCACTGGAGTATGAGTTCCATGCTATGGAACCATCCGCTGCCTGGAAGTTGGATCCCTTAGTCAGATAAAACACAGGTGCATTGCTTGTTCCGTGTATGTTCACATCGCCTGTAATCATAACGTCAGCTATTGCAACCGCCGGCATGATCGTGGCAATGAGCGCCACCACAAGGAAGGTTAATTTTCGGTTCATTTTTCTCACTCCTTTATCCTCACGACAAGACCACAAACTGACCAGTCAACATAGCACTGCTGCCAGCGTACATGCCTGGGCCAAGCAGGAAACTTATGTACAGGGTCTGAGCAGGCACGAACCCGGTAATGAGCACATGTGGGTTCTGCGCTAGATCTATTGCCAGTACTGATGAGGCAGATGCTGCATTCAATGCGATTGGCGCGTCACCTGAGGTGTATTGTGTTACTGCGGTGGACTCAAGAGTGGCAAAAGACATCTGAGATGTTGAGATCACCATAATAGTGCCACTGGGGAAATCAGACGATGAAACGTTCAGATACAGGCCCATGAACGTATGGGGGGCGGCCGCATTGCTGACAGTCAGGTTGAGATCAATAACATTGATCATCTCGGTCTGCACGTAATAGCTGCCTTCCAGATCTATGGTACCCATGGTGCCATCATTTGATGGGATCCAGCCGAGGGAGTTGGTAGAATTGGCTGCGTGGTAGTTTGGTCCCGGCTGGAACTCAAATGCCGTGTGGTGCTGGAAACTCTCGAGTGTCAGTTGCCCCATAACCAAGACATCTGCAACGGCCACAGCTGGAAGTATGACCGTAACGGCAGCTATCATGATCAGGGCAATTTTCTTATTCATACACTCACCTCAAGACGCTATGAATGTTCCAGTTATTGTGCCAGTTGATACAGCATATGCTGTGCTAGCAGGAAGGTAGAAGCTGATGTAGTATGTTGTTGTTCCACCAGGGAATGGCCCACTGTATGAGAAGCTTGCACTGTTGATTGACTGGCCGCCAACCTGGGACATAACATCCTGGACCGTCATCAGTGTGCTGGTTATCCAGACTAGACCGCCGGCAGGGAAGTCTCCAGTGAAGTTGACATAAAGGGTTCCTACAACTCCCTCGTTTATGGTCACGTTAAGGTCAAGTACATTTGCAAGAGCTGTCGTCTGGTTGGCGATGCCTTCAAGGTCAAATGTTGCCATAGGCGTTACCTGGCCCACAACCTGTTCTGATACCACATTAGTTGGGTTCCATACAATTGCACCTATTGAGTTGGCTGCTGGATAGTTCGGACCGGGCTGTATGACGAAGACCGGAGCGTTCTGCGTTCCATTTATCAAAACGTTTCCTGTTATCATTACATCGGCCACTGCAACTGCTGGAAGAATTGCTGTTACCGCTGCTATGAGAAGCAGGGTTACTCTTCGATTCATATTTTTTCCTCCTTTTGTTTTGGGTTTTACCCAAATAAAAGAGTCAGAAAAGTTATATTAGAAGGCAAGAAAGAAGACTTCCTACAAATAATACATCAGAAAAAGGCCTATTTCTGGGCTCTTTCCCAAAAATGTTCCCTAACTATTGGGAAGCTGAAGAACTTCTTCAGGCAGGTTTAAATGCCTATATCAGCAGTGTGTGAAACAGGTTTGCAAAAAGAATTGCTGACGTGAAAACATAGGTGGAAAAAGTCCCCGCGACAGCAAGTTTTTCTATTTTCCCTGACGGTAGGACAAAGAAACCGTATGACAAAAACAGTGTCGAAGCGATAATGGCATAAAGAATTATCATCCGTACAAGTAGGCCGAAACCTGATATCCACTGCATGGAAGGTATATAGAAGAACAGAAAAGTGCCAACGGCTATCATTAGAAGTGTCGTAATCATTCTAGTTTTCGTGTTTGACACTCTTATGATAATTGTGGAAAGAAAAGAAACGACAAAGAGAGCACCCAGTATTGAATATATCAGCAACTGAACATCTAAGGAAAATGACGGCAAGAGTCTCGCTATGCTGGATGAAGGCAGAAGCAGTATTGTCAAGAGAATCCAAATGTTTATAGCCAACATAGAAAGCTGAACATCTTTCGCTATGCCGTAAAAAAATGAAATGCCATTGGACGTCAGATCGGAGGTTTCTTTCGGTTGACCTGCCCCTTTAGACTGTGGGTCTGCACCAGGAACTGCCAACACAGATATCTCTTTTCTCTGGATTTTTACATTTCTGAGCTCGAGGTAGAAAAGAAGCGACAGAACCCCAGCAATTAAGAAATCTGGGAATATTGCAAGAAAAGCGCTCAAATCGAATCCCATGGGTACCGGAAATAGATTTTTCAGCACGGATATAAAGGCTACCAGATAGCCAAAATAGAAAAATTATCTAGTTAAATTTTCCTTGATTGGATAATGGAGAAGAGAAACAAGCCCTGACTCCTTCTTACTCTGGCAAGCGGTGACTGGCCTCTTTTACCAGCTTATCCAGAAGCTGCCTTATGAAATCTTTGGCATTTTCATCTGTCAGCTTCAAGTTCTGGTCGAACTTCGTATGTGCTGAGGCAAGGAAAACCTCCGGCTTGTAAATTTGCCTCATGTCGAGATAACCCAGTACCTGCCTTAAGTGGTACTGTACTCTGGCACCACCTAGCATGCTCCCAGAAGCACTCATTATTGCCACGGGCTTCCCGGGAAAAGGGTTATCGTTTGGTGGCCGGCTGGCAAAATCGAGGGCATTCTTCAGAAAGCCGGGAATTGAGAAGTTGTATTCAGGAGTGGAAATGAGGATTCCGTCTGCCTTTCTAACTGCATCCTTGAACTTTTTGACAGATTCCGGAAGATGGCTGTCCATGTCCTGATTGTAAATGGGAATATCCTTTAAATCATGAAGAATGAGCTCCGAACCTTCGGGCATGAGATCCTTTGCATTCTCAAGCAATGCCCAATTGTAAGATCCGCTTCTCAGGCTTCCACCAAAACCGAGTATCTTGATATTTTCCATTGACGGTGATTTGAACAAGTATGAAAAACTATGCGGATTTCCTCACCTTGAAAACACATTTAAGCACATATTTCATAATGTGACTGTTTACCTTGGAAAAGACAGCAATAATTAATCTTAAGCACTATCAGGTCTCCTCTGGAAACCACTGCGAGAGTTTTCTGAGCAAGTTCATTGGAATGGATATCCCTTCTGATACCAGAATTATTTTTGCGCTAAATCCAATAGATTTCAGGGTTGCAAAGAGTTTCCCGGAACTTAATTTCTATGCGCAACACGTATATCCCGTAGAATTTGGTGCCAGTACAGGGCAGTATTCAATCGAGTCGCTCTTGGACTTTGGCATCGGAGGCTCATTGCTGAACCACTCTGAAATAAGGGTCCCGGAGAGGCACATTGCAGTGACACTTGACAAGGCCAAATCTATGGATTTTCCCATTGTAGTCTGCGCGAAATCTTCCAGTGAAGCAGAAAAATATTCAGCACTTGGACCTGAATTTATAGCATACGAACCACCTGAATTGATCGGGGGGAATGTTTCAGTTACCTCATCTAAGCCTGAAGTTATCCGTGACGTTGTTGAAAAATGCGCAATAAATTCTGTTCCAGTGCTTGTGGGCGCCGGAGTAAAGAATAACAATGACATGAAGAAATCCCTGGAGCTTGGGGCCAGAGGGGTGTTGGTTGCTTCAGGCATAGTGCTTTCAGTTGACCCGTTGGCGTCGTTAACTTCATTAATTGAGATACTATGAAGCGTTGAAGCCATGGCCAAACCAAAAGAGAGTACACTGTTCGAGGAGCCTGAATTTGACGAAAAAGAATTCCTCAATATTGAGAGAGACAGAGGCATTGGCATAATTGTAATCTTTGTTATCGGAGCCCTGAGTGGAGTGCTTGCGGGCTACTTGCAGTTGCAGGGTTATGTCTACCTGTCCGTGTTGCTGATGCTTGCAGTTCTTGTACTTCTAACTAGAATTCTCAAGACATTGAAAATAAAGGTATCGGAGAGGGCATCTCACAGGATAATCAACTACGGAATGTACATCTTCACGTGGCTCCTTTTCTGGATCATCTTGCTTAACCCGCCAGTGAATGTGGTTTCATCACCGCAGATCCACACCTTCCAGGTAGACCAGTCTGGGTCATGGACTAACCTCAGTTTAACGTCGACAGGTGCCTATTCTGGCTTGACGGGTTCCAATCAATACAGCATCCACCTTACATACAAGTACAATTTCTCCGTACCTTCCAATGGGTTCTATTATACTCAGGGTGGCCAGCAGGTACCCCACACATATAGCTTCCAAAATGGATATTTGAATTTCTCGCTGCAGTCTAGCTATGGAGATACATATAATTTCCACCTTGATTGGAATTCACCAGCAGCCAGCAATCCGCATCCCTTGGAATTTACCCTTGTGGTGGGTTAGCCATTTTAGTGGAAAATAAATTAATACCCTTGCCATAGGGTTAGGAAAGCAGGTGTAGTGTAGTCTGGTCTAGCACGAGAGCCTTCCAAGCTTTCAACCCGGGTCCAAATCCCGGCACCTGCATATTTCAATTATAAGCGGAAGGTTTGCGGAACATTGGTAACCTTAATGGCTTCATTACCAGATTTTTATGGTCTTAATTCCACATGACTTCCTTGAAGAGAGTTCCCTGAAATGATCTTCAAACTTGTGGTGGACTCTGGCGGGAAGGTCTCCTCTCAGATTGTCTGGTGAATGCGGGTCGTTTGATATCTGCCATTTCAGGGCTTCATCTCTTATGCTCGATCTCCAGGATTGTGCCCATCCCAGGAAAAATCTCTGTTCGGCTGTGAAACCATCAATGGTTTCCCTCATTTCAGGATGGCTCTTCAAGTGCCTTTCTAGAGCTTCATAGGCTATGCTCACTCCACCTAGGTCAGCAATGTTTTCTCCAAGTGTCAGTTCCCCGTTGACCTTTACATCGGGAAGTACTTCCTTTGAACCGTAGAGGTCAACCACCTCTTTTGCCCTTGCCAGGAATGCCTTTTCGTCTTCCTCAGACCACCATTCCCTGAGGTTTCCTTGGAAGTCGTATTTTCTTCCCTCATCATCAAACCCATGGGTTATTTCATGGGCTATGGTCCCGCCAAGTGATCCATAGTTAACCGCGTCATCCAGTTCAGGATCAAAGAAGGGAGGTTGCAGTATCCCCGCGGGAAATACTATCTCATTCTCTGTGGGAGAAAAATATGCATTGACTGTTGGCGGAGTCATGTACCATAATTCCCTGTCCACCGGGGCTCCCACCCTGGATATTTCTCTCTGGAATTCGAAGGCATTGGCCCTCATCACATTCCCAATGTAGTCATCTTCCCGTATTTCCACACTGGAATAATCGATGAACCTGGAAGGAAATCCTATTTTCGCCCTGAATTTAGAGAATTTCTCCAGTGCCTTCTTTCTTGTGGAATCAGACATCCAGTCCAGTTTTTCCAGTTTTTCGGCAAATACTTCCTTCAGGTCTTCTACCATCACAGCAATCCGCTTGCGTGACTCCTCCCCAAATTCCTGGTCAACATATAGTTTGCCAAGAGCTTCGCCAATATACATGTCGACTGCAGAGACTGCCTGCTTCCACCTCTTCTCCGGTTTTGGCTGCCCGAAAAGTTTTCTGTAATAAAAGTCAAAGTTCTCCATTTCCACGTCACTGTGCAAATAAGATGCGGAGAAATGCAGGATTTTCCATTTCAGATAGGCCTTCCAGTCTTCCAGTGAAACACCCTGGAGGAGATCGCCGAGGCCCGTAAAGTATTCTGGTTGACCTACGATTACGTATTGTGCCTCTGGCAAGGAAATCTCGCTGAAATATGCCCTGAAATCTAAGTGCGGAGAAATCTCTGAAATCCGGTTGTAATGTACCTGGTTGTAATTCTTCTCTGGATCACGTAAATCCACAGGAGACCTGCTGACTCTGGCCATCTTTTCTTCGACAGCATAGACTGATCTTGAACTGGAATCAGCTTCGGATTCAGGGAAGCCGTAAAGCATGAACATCTTTAACAGATGTTCCCTGTATTGTTTCCTCGCGCTTTCAAATGATTCTTCAAGATAGTAATCCCTGTTGGGAAGGGAAATCCCACCCTGTGAGAGCCTGAAGGCGTAAATGTTGCTGTTCTTGTCATCAGGGCTGGATTCAAATGAGAATAGCAGTGGGATGCCTTTCCTGTGAAATTCTGCAGCTATTTTTAAGAGCTCATCCTTCGACCCAATTTGTTCAATTTTCTCCAGCAATGGTTCAATAGGCTTGAATTTCAGCGTCTCTATGGTTTCCGTGTCCATGGCTGAAAGATAGAATTTGCCAACCTGTGATCTAATTGGGTCCCCAGACGCATCCAATAATGCACATTCTTCGAGAATCTTCCCAAGAATATACCTGTTCCACTCCACCAATTCAACGGATGATCCCCAAAAGGATTTTTCTGGAGGTATGGGGTGATTCTTGATCCAGATTCCATTTGAATATAGAAAAAAGTCATCGAACGGGTCCACACCACTGTCAATATATTTGGTTGAAAATTTTGGGCACTCTGGCTTCTCGTTGTCGCCAATCCTGTATATTCGCCCTTTGGCTGATCCTGCACTCATCGATGCAATAGGGCATTGCTGTAGAAAAACTTGCTTAATCACTGTTCTGATCTTCTACATTTGACTTTCAGGCCGCTGGTAACCAGCGGGAAATGCGTTTTATCCTTAAGGCAATGATTTTAACCTGACAAAACCTCTCTCATGTCATGATAACCCTAGACGGAAACAGCCTTACTGTTGAACAGGTACTTGCAGTAACAAAGGAACACGAGAAGATCACTGTATCAGATTCTGCCATGGAGAGGATCAAAAAGTCCCATACTTCTTTGCTCAGGATTGTTTCTTCGGGGAAACGTGTCTATGGGGTTACCACAGGTTTTGGCAGCCTCCTGAACGTGGATGTCGATCCAAGCGATATTATTAGGCTACAATCAAACCTTATCAGGAGCCATTCATCAGGTTATGGCCCCCGTTTGGATGAGATACATGTCAGGGCAATGATGGTTGTCAGGTTGAACAGCCTTTGCAAAGGTTTTTCCGGTGTTAGTCCCGGGCTTATAGAATTTCTAACTGACTTGATCAACAAGCGAATACATCCGGTTGTCCCTAGATTCGGTTCAGTAGGTGCCAGTGGAGACCTTGCACCTCTGGCACATATCGCCCTCGCTATGATGGGTGAAGGCACAGTAATCGATGGAGCAGGAGAAATACCCTCAAGGGAAGCACTTTCAAACGCCGGTATGCAGGCATATTCCTTTGGGGAAAAGGAAGGGGTTGCTTTCATCAACGGAACTTCAACCATTTCTGGGATTTTAGCGGTTGAGACTGCTCTTTCCTATAACGTGTTTAGAAGCGCATTGAACTCTGCTTCAATGTCTTTCGAGGCATTGAAAGGCACGGACAAAGCGTTTACAGAGTGGGCAATTGGAACCAGAGGGCACCCTGGCCAGCAAAAGGTTGCTTTGGCAATGAGGACCATCATGAAAGAGAGCAGTAATGTAAGAATTGCTGGAGAAAACAAGGTGCAGGACCCTTATACTCTTAGATGCATCCCACAGGTCTATGGTGCGGTACTTGACACACTCGATTATGTGAAAAGCATCATAACGGTAGAAATTAATTCGGTCACAGACAACCCCCTAGTAAATGATGAGGAATATGTATCTGTGGGAAACTTTCACGGGGAGCCTGTGGCTTTCGCCTGCGATTTCCTTGCCATTGCCCTCACCGACCTGGGCAACATGATAGAGAGAAGACTTGCCAGGATTACAGATGCCAACCTCAGCGGGCTGCCGCCATTCCTCATAGAGAGAAGCGGATTCAACTCCGGGTATATGATCCCACAATACACTGCAGCTGCACTCTGCAACCGTAACAAGACTTTGTGCACTCCATCTTCCTCTGACACAATTCCCACCTGTGCAAACCAGGAGGACCACGTCAGCATGGGCACAAATGCTGCCCTCAAACTAATCGAGATAGTTGAAAATCTACAGACAATTGTTTCAATAGAATTTCTGCTTTCTGCGCAGGGTCTTGAATTCATTCAGGAGAAGACATCTCCGGTTGTGGAAAAACTAAAATCGGACATAAGGAAGAAAGTGCCAAAACTTACTGAAGATCGACCTGCAACTCCAGACATTGATCTGCTTGTTAAGCTCATAGTAAAGGGAGAGCTGGCGTGGAAGGGCAAACTCAATTAATCCCAATCTGTCAACTCTTTTATACGTAGTTCTTTTAAGGTGTCGATGCCAAAGGCAGAAGACAACAAACTAGTGGCGGAAGCCAACAGAACCTTCGAGGAGTCCTTGAAGGAAGCCGGCATAAAAGGAGCAGTGGCCGTAATAGCTGAC
>JAJZKS010000047.1 GCA_021850835.1 Thermoplasmata archaeon | reverse complement strand
TTTGGCACATCCGGCCTGGGGATAGCGCTTCTCCCTCACAATCCATTTCTTTATAACCTGAGCGTTAAATTGGAACCACCTAGCAGGACATATTTGTTTGGGACTAACACTTATGGTGAAGACATCTTGTCAAGAATGCTTTATGCTATGCCGAGGGACGCCTTCATTTCAGTTATCGTAGTGCTTTCAGCCATACTTATAGGTGGAGTAATTGGCGTTATCGCCGGATATAGAGGCAAGTACACAGATGAAGTGGCCATGAGAGTTACCGATGCATTTCTTTCTCTTCCTGCTCTCATATTAGTTATCGCCCTTTCGGTTCTATTGAATGAATCCTTGACTGGTGTCATACTGGCTCTGGTTGTTGTATGGTGGCCCATCTATGCAAGATTCTTCAGGGCACAGACATTGAAGATAAAGAATCTAGACTATGTTCAGGCATCGAAACTGAACCGGGTATCCTTTCTGAGGCTATTCTTTAGATATCTGTTCATAAATTCATTGGATCCAGTTATAGCCTATGCTGCACTTGATTTCGGAAATGTTATCCTCACATATTCAACACTGGCTTTTCTTGGTATAGGAATAGAACCACCGATCCCGGAATTAGGCGCTATGGCCTCAAATGGAGTGGGTACTTTACCTACTGGATGGTGGTACGCCATATTCCCTGGGCTTGCAATCCTCATCATAGTGATTGGCTTCGTCTTAGTTGGCGACAGAATGCAGGACATCATCTCTAACAGGATAAACTATTAGGTGAATAACTTGCTTTTAAGCATAAAGAATCTCAACGTTTCATACAATACGGTTGCCGGTACGTATAAGGTTATTGATAATCTTAACCTTGACATAGATAAGGGGGAGTTAATCTCTCTGGTTGGGGAATCCGCATCCGGTAAATCCACATTGGGTCAGGTCATATCAATGATGCTCCCGCCAGTGGGAATCGCGTCAGGTGAGGTGCTTCTTGAAGGGCGGAATCTTCTGAAAGTATCTGAGCATGAGGCCACAAATATTAGGGGCACAACAGTTTTCATGATTTTCCAGAACCCTCTCAACAGCCTTAATCCAGTTAAGAGGGTCGGTGATCAGTTACTTGAAGCACTCAATATCAGGAATGAAAGAAATCATAGGACAGTTTCAGAAGAAGAGGCGTTGAAAGAGGTTATAGCCACTCTTGATAGTGTGAGAATTCCAGATCCAGAAAAGATCATAGGCAGGTATCCACATGAACTGTCAGGTGGACAGGTCCAGCGTGTGGTCATTAGTATGGCACTCCTACTGCAGCCTAAACTGCTAATAGCTGATGAACCGACAACGGCACTTGACGTTACAGTACAGGCACAGGTTGTTACCTTACTTAAGGATCTAAACAAAAGAACAGGCATGTCCATCATATTCATAACCCACGATGTGGGTCTAGCTTACGTTTTATCCGACAAGATGCTAGTGTTTTATGCCGGAAGAGTTATGGAAAAAGGGAATACAGTTGAACTTGTAGGAAAACCTATGCATCCGTACACTACAGGACTTTTGGCAAGCATACCATCTGGACCAAAGCACAAAGGGAGGCTCTACTCCATTCCAGGATCCCCACCATCATATCTTTCATTACCGGAAGGGTGCAAATTCAGTCCCAGATGCAAATTTGTGTTTGATAAATGCACCAATTCCGAGCCTCAAACAGTTGAGACAGCGGGAAGAGAACTGAGGTGCTGGCTTTATGAGTGAAATTTACAGATTCGAAGATGTTGAAAAGTATTATTTGGCGAGGAAGAGAGGCATAATTGATGATCTTCTAAGGGTTCCAAAGATCTACGTAAAGGCACTGGATGGCGTTACACTGAGCATTCCAGCCGGGAAGGTTGTTGCAATAGTCGGGGAGAGCGGATCTGGAAAGACCACTCTTGGAAAGATTGCCGTTACACTCGAATCTCCAACTAAGGGGAATCTTGTTTACAATGGAGATCCGATCAATAAGTCAGATATTTCCAAGGTAAGAAAGCATGTCGACATGGTATTCCAAAATCCCGCCACATCATTGAATCCAAAAATGAAGGTTAAGGACATAGTAAAAGAGTCACTGTTAAATCTGGAACCAGGGGAACGGAAAGAATTTCAGGCCGAAGCAAAGAGCCTTGGCATAACCTATGAACAATTGTTGGAGAAGAAAGCCGAGGAAGCCATCGCACAGGTTGGGCTTATATACGATGAGGTCAAAAATAAACAGGCACGAGAGTTATCAGGAGGGCAGGTCCAGCGGGTAGCCATAGCCAGAAGTATCATAAAGCACCCTGATCTACTTGTGCTTGATGAGCCAACATCAGCACTGGATGAATCCATACAGGCGCAGGTTCTGAACATTCTCGTTGATCTTCAGGAAAAGTTCAAGTTGACCTACCTGTTCATTACCCATAATATACTGGTTGCCAAGTACGTTTCAGATTACATAATAGTTCTCTATGCAGGCAAGATAGTAGAGTACGGACCAACAGATAATGTACTGACAAAACCCCTCCATCCTTACACGCAGCTTTTACTGAGTTCCGTGCCAACGACAGACAGGAAGGAGGTTAAACCTCCAGTAGGAGATGTGCCAAGTCTTATAAATCTCCCATCAGGATGTAGATTCCACCCCCGTTGTCCCTTTGTGATGGAAAAATGCAAGACAGATGATCCACCATTGAGAAAAGAGGGGGAATACCAGGTAGCATGCTGGTTGTATGAATAAGAATGGAATCCTCAAGACAACAATAAAAAGCGTAATAGCCCTGCTCGCTTTTTCTGCAGTTCTTGAGATAAATTCCAAGAATCTTAACAACTACCTCATATTTGTTGGGGTATGGATGCTTCTGACAGTTCTCTACGAGCTATATAAATATTCTACAAGATACTTATTGCGAGAGGACGGTGTGGAGATAGTATCCCCCCTCAGGAAGAAATTTATCAGTTACAGCTCCATAAATGATGCTTTTCTTACTACGGGCTTTCTTCAGAAGAGATTCCATCTTTCCTCAGTATATATGATTCAGGGAAAGGTCGCCATCGCAATGAGAGATCTGGTACATGGCGAATCCGTTCTGAATCAGATTGAGGACCATTTGGGAAGGAAGAGGACTGAGTTTGATTAGATATTATAAAAATAAGTTGTAGATAACGTATGGATAAGATGTGGTGGCACTAACTTGGAGAGGCTGGAACAGTGGGCCTGAACGGTGCAACCGTTTTTCTCGCCTTGACGTGGTTGAACCACCATATCTTTGAGACCAGCTTTGCATCCTCAAAGGGATTCTCTATTGATGGCTCCCTGAAGCACTGCGTGAAACAGTCATTGCAGTCGTTGTCAAAGACATCCCACTGGGGTTTCTTGTTGAGAACAGTCTCAATGTGGGTGAAGCATGGATGAACCTTTCCCTTGTAATCGGTGTAGAAAGTGGTCTGTCCGGCTTTGCACGCCGACACAGGTTTCTTATCCACGTAGTCAACAGCCTCCTTGTAATATGACCTGGTATTCCCGAATACATGTCTGTCATAATTCTCATAGGCATAGGAAAATGCCTGCCTTATCATTTCGTTTGAAACGTGGAAGTCCTGGAAGTAATATGATTCCTGATCAGGGAAGCACATTGATAGGGGAACCCCAAGCTCATTATTGGCGTATTCGACCATGTCCTTGACCTTGAAGTAGTTGAAGTTGGTAACCAACGCGTTGGCAGTCAGTATTTTCACCTGTCCCTTTGCCTCCTTTATTGTCTTTACCACGGTGTCGAAAATCTTGAGTCCCCTGTATTCATTGTGTTCTTCCGGGATGTTGGAATCAAGAGAGATGGTTATTCCGTCAAGATACGGGTACAGCTTCCTCAATACGTAAGGATTGGTCCCATTTGTAGCAATGTGGGTAATGAATTTGTTCTCCTTGAGTTTCTGTATGATGCTTACGACAGATTTGTTCAGGGTAGGTTCACCACCAGTGAGCGAGACTATCTTGATCTTGTTCTTCTTCATCTCCTCAATATGTTTGTCTATGAGATCCTCTGGAAAGAAAATCTGGCCCTGCCAGGCATTACAGCTTTTGCATCGCAAGTTGCAGAAGAAATCTATGTTCCAGATCATCGTCTTCATACTGAGACTTTAGTAAGAATATGGATTTATTACTTTTGTTAGTTGCAGAAGCGTTATTCACCAAGCCAGTAAGTCATGAGCACGTCATCCACGTACTGACCGTCGATTATGAACTGCCTCTTTCTTGAACCCTCGTGGACAAAACCTATCTTTTCGTACAGTGCAATGGCGTTGGTGTTACTTGAAAATACTTCCAGGTTGAGCTTCTTGATCCCGCTTTCTCTGCACCACTCTATGCCCTGGGTTATGAGTTTCGTTCCCAGGCCATTATGCCTGTGTCCCGCCTTGATGGCGATCCCGAGGTTTGCAGTATGCCTGTTTTTCCTGTACATCCCCCTCTGGATGGTCAGTACACCAACAATCTCAGATCCCTTCTCACAGACCAGTGTCAGATCATCAGGGCTTCTGATCCTCTCCTGCTCACCGCGCTCAGTGAGAAGGTAATATTCACTGACAAGGTAAATCCGCTCATCCATGACGCTCTGCATGCAGTTTATCACGCCCTTTGCATCCCTGGGATCGGCTTTCCTGACGACGTATTCAGAAACAGCCTTCTGCGTTTCACTTTTCTCTTTCCACAGCATGAGCAGACCTGACACTGAACAGTTATCCTAAAATAATCTTTTCCTGTTATTTCTTCAGGAGGGATGCCTTAAGGTTGTGGTAGATCTCCTGCATCTCCTCTGCAAGCTTCTGTGCTTCCTGTATAATGCTATCCTTGCTTTCCAGGAACTCAGGAGTTAATATTGCCCCTTCCCTTGACGGAAGAATAAGGCCCTCTTTCTCAAGCACTCTCAGGGAATATCTGATCTTATGCTCCGGGATTCCGGTTTCGTGGGAGATCTTGATTATACCCACAGGTTGTTCGTTCATCAATGTCTGGACAATTGAAATATGCCGTTTTACAGTCTCAAGGTCGTTCTTGATCTCCCTGAATAGCGAAGTTGAATTCACCATGACACTGTATGTCGAATGATAATAAATAGTTATGAATTGCTGACATTATGTTGATTTGCTTCCTTTTCTGCCAAATGCATCAAGAAACGTGATGTTCCCCGGTTTTCGCGAGGTTCAGGGAAAAATCCTTTTACCCTTGTAAGTGACTTCAACATTTTCCATATCGTCAATATTCAGGAGGATCTTGAGCTTTGACTCCCTGTCACGTATATACTGCCTGAATCTGTCAGGCGTACTGGAATTCTCCATTATTCTGATGGCGTTGATCCTCAGTGCAATCTGAAGCCTGATGTCGAACTGCAGCCTCTGTTCCAGGTTGTCTATGCTTATCTCCTTCTTCAACAGGATATGAAGAGCAAGGCTTCGTATTAAGGTAACGGGGGTGCTGCAAAACAGTAAAAGGCTGGAAGCAATCTTCCAGCAATGCCTGAATTACAGTTGAAGAAGATTGACAGTTACGTATATGAAATCCCGAAGGAAGCAGACAGCAGAATGAATGTGCCAGGGAGGATATTTGCTTCGCAGGGAATTATGGACAGTTTAAGGCAGGATCAGTCCCTTAACCAGGTTGTCAACGTTGCCATGCTGCCTGGTATTGTGGAGGCGTCGTTTGCAATGCCCGACATCCACTGGGGATACGGTTTTCCAATTGGTGGTGTGGCCGCATTTGACTGGGAGGATGGTGTAATATCACCAGGAGGGGTTGGATATGACATCAACTGCGGCGTTACCCTTGTGAATACTGGAATGAAGTTTGTTGAAGTAAGGGAGAGGATCAGGGAACTCACCGACATGATATTCAAGACTGTCCCTTCTGGGGTTGGAAGCAGCTCTGAAAGAATAAATGAAAGCCAGATTACTGAAATCCTAGATAACGGGCTTACATGGGCGCTGGAAGCCGGAAAGGCGTTGCCGGAAGACATTCAAAGAACGGAAGAGCACGGGAGGATGCCCCTGGCAGATTCCCGCAGGGTGAGCAGTGAGGCAGTATCCAGGGGTATGAAGCAACTTGGTACTCTCGGTGCCGGAAATCATTTCCTTGAAATACAGAGAGTTGACCGCATATTCAACAAAGATGTCGCAAGGAAATTCGGCATGGAAGACGAAGGTCAGATTACGGTTATGATACACACAGGATCAAGGGGGCTTGGCCATCAGGTTGCCTCAGACTTCATCAGGGAACTCAACACGGAATCCCGTGACGTCTTCATTCATCCCTTGGACAGGCAGCTGAATTCGGCTAGGGCAAATTCCATACTTGCCGAGAATTATATGTCTGCAATGAACGCTGCCGCGAATTTCGGTTTTGTGAACAGGCAGATTATAGTGTCACGGGTCAGGGAGG
This sequence comes from Thermoplasmata archaeon, assembly GCA_021850835.1. Next base: position 3,238 of record JAJZKS010000047.1, on the reverse strand, counting down.
CATTTGGAAAGCTATTCCCTGAAGCAGACCTCCGAATAGTGTACAGCCTTGCCCATAATATTGCGAAAATTGAAAATCATGAAGTTGACGGCCAGACCAGGAAGCTCATAGTTCACAGGAAGGGGGCAACAAGGGCCTTTGCAGCCGGAAATAAGAACCTTTCAGGAGAATTTGCTGCAACAGGCCATCCTGTACTTGTTCCAGGCGATATGGGATCTGCATCCTACGTGCTTGTTGGATTGCGTGGAAATGAGAGCCTCTCATTCGGCTCAAGCTGTCACGGGGCAGGCAGGAAGCTAAGCAGGACAAAGTCGCTTCAGACATTCAGCAGCAGTTCAGTTACCGATAAGCTTGCTCAGAAGGGGATATATCTCAGGGCACAGAGCAAGGCGGTCATATCCGAGGAAGCGCCCGGAAGCTACAAGAACATCGATGAGGTCGTGGAAGCCGTAACGGGAGCCAGGCTCACGGAACCTGTGGCCAGACTTGTCCCAGTCGGAGTTGTCAAAGGATGAAGCGTTTTCGTGGCTCCATTTCGGGTAACATTTTCAAAGACGGGAAAATGAGAAGGGGCACAATCAGATTCCATGGCCATCCGGAATTCTCAGATTCAGAGGGGAAGGACTCGGACTTCAGAGGAACACTCATCCCCGGATTCATAAATGCCCACACGCACATTGGGGATTCCTTCATAAATGAAATTCCAGCCGGTGACATACCTTCAATAGTTGGTCCTGGCGGCTTCAAACAGAGGATGCTTGCGACGGCAGATGAAGCGTCAGTAATTGCAGGGATGAAGTGGGCAATGAAAACAATGGCTTCAACTGGAACCTATGCATTCATGGATTTCAGGGAATCCGGAAAAAGGGGGATAGAATTATTAAGAAAAGCGGCAGCAGGGTACCCTTCACCGGTGATACTCGGAAGGCCTGTAAGAGGTCTGCTTGACCTGGACGACATACTCATAGAATCGGAAGGCATTGCTCCAAGCGCAATAAGCGATGTTGGCCCTGATGAAATTGAAGCCATGAGCAGGGAGGCACATGCGGCCGGCAAGATATTTGGAATCCACTTCAGTGAAAACGTAAGGGAGAATCTGGACGATCTTCTGAGATTGAAACCGGATTTTGTTGTGCACACCATAGAGGCTACAGACGATGATCTTGAGATTCTCAGGACAAGAAACATTCCCGTGGCCATAACCCCCAGGTCGAATATATTCTACGGAAAGAGACCTGACTATTCCAGGTATGTTCGGGCCGGCCTGAACCTCATGATCGGTACTGACAACGGAATGATATCTTCTCCGGATATGTTCTCGGAGATAAGTTTCCTCTACCTCTATCAGAGGGGCATAAATCCAGTGGCCCCGGAAGCAATTCTATCAGCGGCTACCGAGAATCCCCATAATTTTCTCGCAGCGCATGGTGTCAGCCTTACGAAGCACTATATTTTCTATCCGGAAGCGTTCCTCACCCCATATGAAATAGTTACCCGGGGGCGTTATTACAGGCACAGAATCATATTCTGACCCGGTTGTGCAAGAATCGAGATAATATTTATAAGACTCAGTTCCCTTAGCCATTTCACGCGAGGAAGATACTGTTGCAGAGAACAGCAATTATAGCAGCCATTGTAACACTGTTGATGTTGGGGAGCGCATTTGCTCTCATTGGAAATAGCTCGGCTACTGGATTCCAGTCTGGCACCGTATCCTATTCAGAAGGATATTACCAGAATGGGAATTTTCTTGGTTCAGGGAATCAGTCAATAGATGTGGTAACCCTTTCTGGCATACATGTCACAACTCTAGCTGGACCTACCGGGAAAGTAACGCTTCCAAGCGGGAATTATTACTTCATGATAAAGCCCAAAACCCTCCAGGTTGGAAGCAATCACGTTATTGCAAACGGGACCAAAACAGAGGTGCAGGTAACAGGCACATCATCCACGGTCACTCTGAAGGATTCGGTCTACATAACAAGTCAGGAGAAGTTTACCTTCAAGACTATTACGCCGGGGACCTTTGCAACGGTGAATTTTGTCACACCCAGGGGATTCACATTCCAGACAAACGTGACTAACGGCAGTGTAACAGCACAGGTCCCATCAAGTGGGTCCTTCACAATTCTGGTCTCTTATGACGGATATGAGTATACATTCACTGATACCTATTCATCAACAGGCAGCACTATTATTCTTGGCTCGCTGACAGCAGCCGGATTTGTCTACAACTCTGCCACAGGCAATGAAATCAGTGATTTCAGCATTGTTTTGATCAACACTGCCCAGAAGACCTACAGCATGCTTAACTTTACTGACGGGGCATTCAACCTTGCAAACACGTCAGGCTACAACTACATGGTTGTTGGTGCTCAGGGATACGAAGGTTACCAGTTTTCCCTTCCATTGGCATCATCGTCTCTACCTCTCTCAGTGTACCTGAATCAATCGTCAAGTAATGTCTATTACAACTATTCGCTGGGAGCGAATCCATCGTTCCTTAACCTCTCACTGAAATACGTGGTGGGAAACGGAACCGCTCTTCCTTTTGAGGGTAATTTCTCAGTCGGATCACTGTACTGGCAGTCTGTTCTTGATGGAGGTTTCTCAGCCTCGGAAATAGATTCATACCTGCAGAACGTGACAGTGCATTCGACCAACTACACAATCACTGTGGACGGTTACAACTACTATCTCACCGGAACTTATGCCAGCAATTCTCCCATAAACTCCGGATCAACTTCTGCAGTATTCAATGCAACACTTCAATACAGGAACTCCACAATCAAGACATCAGATCTCACTTCTGGCTTCACCATCAATCTCTATGCACTTGGGACACAGTATACATCTGGCGCGTTCCAGTATAACTACCAGATCAAATATGATCTACCGGGAGTTGCACTTGCATCGCCTACCAGTGTGGCAACCTCATTCAAGAGTCCAGTAAATATTACTCCACAGGCATCTAACGGATACCTCAATCTTAAATTCACCCCAGCCGTTAAACCGACTCTTGTGGCTTCTGAACTGAAGCTGTTCTGGGCAAACATGGTATCGTCAGACTATGTCGTAAACAGCTCCCTGAATAACACGGTACTGGCAGTTACAACGGGAACTTCCGTTTATTTTAACGTTTCCCAGGCTTACTTTAATCCTGTTACCGGGGATAACGACTACAATGCCCCAGGCACATCTTTCACATGGTACAACGTTACAGGAAGCCCCAAATTTG
>JAJZKS010000046.1 GCA_021850835.1 Thermoplasmata archaeon | reverse complement strand
AATATTTTGATTTCATAACTAAAATATGGTTTTTTACAGAGGGATTACAACCAACGCTCCCTCGGGCGGAGTTAATTTAGAAAAGCTGGAATTCAACCTGGACAATTTTGAGGTGAAACTGAAACCACTTCTCACAGGAATATGCGGGACTGACCGGGGAATTGTAAACGGTGCGTTGCCATTTGCTTACAATCCTGATGGCTATTCACGACTCGTAATTGGGCATGAAAGTCTCTGCGTTGTGGAGGAAGCCCGTGACAACGACTTCGGAATCAGAAAGGGAGATTATGTTGTCCCAATGGTTAGAAGGCCCGGAAAGTGCATCAACTGCCTGGCTGGCAGATCTGACAACTGCTCTGACGGTGACAAGCATGAAGCGGGCATCACTGGGCTGCATGGATTCATGAGAGAAGAATTTGGTGACGGTGCACAGTATCTGGTCAAAGTTCCGGACCCAAGCATAGGGGATGTTGCTGTATTAACTGAACCACTGAAAAATGTCTGCAAAGCATTTGAAATGTTTGATGTGGTTTCGCGTAAATCAATTTACACTGATGAGGCCGGATCTTACCATGAGAAGAAAAGTCTTATAGTGGGAACTGGCAGTGAAGCTTTTCTTTATGCCCTGAAGTCCATGGATTACGGCTTCGGGACCTATGTGACCAACAGACACGACCTGGATGAAACCAAGAATGAACTCATGGGCAGGACAGGGATAAATTTCTACAATTACAATAATGAAGATCCCCTTAAAGGACGCGGGCTTGACCTCGTAATTGACACAAGCGGCGATCCGGGCACCATTTTCAGATTCATGAGAAGAATGAATCAAAACGGGATACTCGTCCTGTTCGGAACTAACGGAAAAGCCCCGGCTACACAGGTTGACGGCATGGACATAGACTACATCATAGAGCGTAACATTACCATATTGGGATCAGTGGACGGGTCAAGAATTCATTATGAGAAGGCAATTCAGGACATTACAAGATGGAAGCACCAATACCACGGTGCACTTGAAACTATGATAACTGAGAAAGTGACGCCGGAACACACTGAGATATTCACCAAGAAGCCTTCTGATGAGATCAAGACTGTCATAGACTGGAGTTGAGCTTTATAACAGTGGCAGGGGCAAAGCCTCTTCTTGAAGGGATTAAGGGCAGGTTAACAGAAGCCATAAAGGTGGAAAGGGAAAAAGGTCACTCTCCGGCAATGGCAATTATGCGTATAGGCAATGATCCCGCATCGGAATTCTACTTCCGCGCCAAACTCAAGAAGGGGTCTGAGCTGGGAGTGGAAACTCGGGCAATTACAATGGATGAAGGCGCTTCCCCGCAAGATGTAGTGGGCCATCTGGACCAAATGATAAGTGATCCGCTTATTCATGGCATCATGATAGAATCTCCAGTTCCGGGGCAGTTGGACTACAAGACACTAGTAAACAGGATACCATGGTACAAAGATATAGACGGGGCCTCTTATGAAAACTTAGGGAGGCTGATGTCTGGCATGCCTGCCCTTGTGGCGGCTACACCTCTGGCTGTTATGGAATATGTGTCCAGCTTCGAGATACCAACAGGGAGCACTTTTGCAGTCATCAACCGAACTATTACTGTTGGAAGGCCACTATCACAGCTTCTTTTAAACAGCAACTTCACTCCAACAGTGTGCCACAGCAGGACTAGAAACCTCGGGACACTCTGCAGGTCTTCAGACGTCATAGTGGTTGCTGCAGGAAAACCTGGTTTCCTCGGACCGGAAATGGTTACAGCGGATTCGATTGTAATAGATGTTGGAATTAACTCTGTTAAGGGAAAAGTTGTGGGCGATGCCAGATTCGATGAAATAAAAGACATTGTAAAATACATAACGCCAGTTCCCGGAGGGGTTGGCTCACTTACAAGCAACCTGATCTTCTCGAACCTTCTTCAGGCAATGGGATATCAGGAAGAGAGAATTAAACAAACAGCATAATTGCTGTCCCTTAAAATTCAATTATTAATTTGCAGCTTTTGATTTAAGGCGTTATCAACTCAAATTCCCTATCATTTTCTTATATCATCGCTGAAGCAATGAGCAAGCGAAATCGGTAAACACACTATGGCGGGAATATTTATTTATTAACCACAGATAAAGTTCTGATCAGCATATATGCAGGTTCAGAAGGAAATCGAAAGAATTACGGCATTTCTGCAAAATGAGATGGGCAACAGAACCCCCGTACTGGCAATCAGTGGGGGAATTGACAGTGCCCTCGCATTAATGCTGCTGAAAGAAGCATTTCCGGAGCGCAATATTCTTGCTTATTTTATGCCTGATTCCATCACACCCAATGCGGATTACCAAGACGTGGAAGCTCTTGGGATTGCATCCGGGATTAATATAAGGACTTTGAAAATAGACCCGGTGGTCAACTCTTTCAGTACCCTTCTGGGGATAACCTCAAAGGAAGCACTCGGCAACATCAAATCAAGGACTAGGATGGTCATTCTCTTCTACATAGCCAATGTGAACAATGGAATGGTTGTGGGAACAACTAACCGTTCTGAGTACACAGTGGGTTATTACACTAAATATGGGGACGGGGCATGTGACATTGAGCCAATTATGCATCTTCTCAAGAGGGAGGTCAGGGAATTGGCTGCTGTACTGAATGTACCAAAAAGCATAATCGACAAAAAGCCCTCAGCGGGTCTGTGGGAATCACAGACTGACGAATCTGAGCTAGGTATGACATACGAAGAACTGGACAACATCATTGTCACACTGTTTGACCAGAAGCAGGAAGCAGTTGATCCAAAACAGCAGAGGGTAATGGGCCTATACATGGTCTCTGAACATAAGAGGAGAATGCCAGTTTCAATGTCTGATTGAGTGGGGAGAAATGGATGTATTAGCAATTAACCAGTTTACGCAAATAAGCTTGATTTTGATTCTAGCAGCCTTTGCTATACCTATCTCCCGTAAAATTGCCGTAGCTGACATCCCCATACTGATATTTCTCGGAATGTTCTTTGGACCGGTGCTTGGAATTATCCATGACCAGTTTGCCTCAAGTTTCCTCACACAGTTTGCCAATGTGGGCATCGGGCTTCTCGGTGTCATGATTATCCTTTACTACGAAAGCCACTACATGAATTTCCGTATCATAAGGCGCCATCTCCTCAGGATCATATCGCTCGACACCCTGGGCGTAATACTGACTGCCCTGGTAGGTGGAGCTCTGTTCTCACTCATTTTTGGGGCACCCATCAGCATCGGTTTCCTCTTTGGGGCCATAATATCGCCAACAGACCCGGCTACTCTAATACCCATGTTCAAGAGAATCAATATCAAGGACGACATATCGGGAACACTTATCGGTGAGAGCCTATTCAACGACCCCATTGGTATCATACTTGTTTCAGTAGCGATTCTTTTTATTGACCCCACTTCAAGCTATATTTCCGGATTTTCCGGCCTGGTTAACAGCGTCGGGGTCATAGGTGGTGCAATTGCCTTCTTCATAATCCAGGTAAGCATACCTGCATTCATTGGCATTATAGTGGGTTTCAGTGTCATAATTCTTAACCGTTTCCTTAACTTTGAAAACCTCATCATAGGGCTGCTCCTTGGCATAGTGATCCTCGAATTCACTGCGCTTGAAGCCGCAGGGCTTACACCTTTTCCAGCAATCATTGCAACTGGAGCAATTGTGGGCAACTTCTCTGATAAGAGCATATTCTGGAACCGGGAGGCGAACTTCCAGGAAAACCTTTCTTTCCTGTCGCAGGCAATAATTTTCCTGGCACTTGGAAGCATGCTCACAAGGTTGCAGTTGAGCGAATACGCTCTTGTAGGAATCGCCATGACCATTCTGGTCATACTTGTGGCGAGGCCCATAGCTGTCTTGGGCTCACTGCTTCCCCTATTCAGGAAGAACAAGAGGACATTAGACCTGAAGACAATAACATTTTTTTCAATGGTCGGGCCGCGAGGGGTAGTATCCGTGGTTATGGCAACCGTTCCATACGCTGTGGGGATTTCCTCCAACCCTCAGAATGCTGAACTTGTGAAATATGGACCTACAATAGCTGTTGTTGTGTCATTCATTGTGCTTTTTTCAATAGTCCTCCAGACCATATATGTGCCATATATATCCAAGAGGCTGTTTGCCCACCCTGTAGCTCAGAATTCGGAAAACCATCTGCCCGAAAACAATCAGTGAATTCCCAGTTCTTCCAGAACAAGTTTTTCATTGGTCTTGAGCAATGCAAATACCTTTCGGGCAGAGTCAAAGTTCCTAATTCCGGTTTCATCCATCCTGTCCAGAATCCGTTTCCTCAACGACATCTGCTTCACAATTTCTTCATAAGGGATACCTTCCCTTGAAGATATAATTCGAAACACATGGCTATCAAAAGCATCCGGGCTAATGTTGTCCAAATTCTTCCCGGATACCATGTTAACCACTAGTTCACCGGTTCCAGGGTCAACATTGAGAATCTCCGCGATTTCCTTGACTCTCCTCATAAGCTTCCCGCCCGAGTAATATGTGTCTAAAATGACCGCAGTGTTAAGGGAAGCGATCAACGTTCTAGGAATGGATATAGGTCTTGCCTCCAGCCTGTGGATAAATGTGTCAATGTCATCCGCATGGAATGTTCCCATGCCAAATCGCCCGGCGAGCATTGCCTGAAAAACGGTAAATGTCTCTGGCCCCCGCACTTCACCTACGACAATATAGTTTGGCCTGTGCCTCAGTGCAGATTCCAGCAGGTCAAACATGTCAATCCTTGAAAGGCCGGAATCATCAGAATCTGATGTTATGCGGGAATTCCTGGCTACTGTAGAAATCCAGTTTTCATGCATGAGATTGAGTTCCTTGGTATCCTCTATGGTAACTATCTTGTTGTCAGGCGAAACAAAGCTAAGTACAGCATTGAGGAAAGTCGTCTTTCCGGTGGCTGTGCCCCCCACAACCATAATGTTGGCGCCGAAGTCTATAATGGTCCAAAGATAAGCAAGGACAGTGGAATTTACCGAACCTAGGTCTATCAGGTCAATGGGGCTTATGGGGACTTCCCTGAATCGCCTGATTGAGAAACTCGGGCCCCTTGTGGTAACATAACGCCCAAGGGAAGCAGATACTCTTGACCCGTCCTTCAGGGCTGTTTCAACAACCGGAACAGACACAGAGATCTGCTTCCCGCCATCCTGGACTATCTTTCTGATGAAGAAGTTAAGGCTGTCTTCGGTGTTGAATTGTATATTGGTCTCGATATGCCCATACTCCTTTATGAAAACAAAAATGTGTTCATTCGCGCCATCGCATGAGATATCCTCAATTCGGGGATCGACCATCAGCGGCTGAATTATGCCGTATCCAAGGTAGTACCTGTCCAGGAAATACAGGCCCCTCCTGTCCAGTGACTTGTATGTGCCGTTCTTGCTGGCATATTCACTGAAATCGTCTGTGGAACCCTTTAGCCTTTCGTCCCTGTATTTGTTGATGATTGAGTCTATTAATTTTCTCTCAGTTTCGTAAGGGCGCTCCTCAGACACCACATATTTCACTGTTGAGGCCTCGGCGACTATCTTGATCTGTATGAGCGTATCAAGAAGTTCGTATCTTTCCAGCACAGTTTCCTCTTTATCCCCCATGATCAGATCGCCCCCGATATGAGAAGAATTATTGCACTGGCAAACAGCATTGCACCAGTCTCCATGAAACCAGTTACAAGGTTCCTGTCTCTTATGAGCCCGATTATGAAGCCAATCCCTATAGCTTCAACGTATATTCCCGTATTGAAAATATGCTTCAGTATCCTTGGTCCAGCCGACTGGAAAAGAAAACCTGTGGCATTCTGGATGTGTATTGCATCAAAGAACCGTACGTCAATCACCAGCATTACGATCAGGAAGACTGCAAATGACACCATAAGGATCAGATTGTAGTTCTTCATTTCGGCATTCCTTTCCTCATTCAGGAGCTGCATCTGCGAACTGAACCTTGAAACAAGGGCTATAACATCAGAAGTGTTGCTTCCGGATTCTCCGGATTTCTGAAGGATTATGCCGAATCTCTGTATCTCCGGATCTTTAAGGCTGTCGCCAAAATGTCTCAGTGCCTCTTCAACAGGTGTACCTACCGAGACACTGGAAACTAGTAACCTCACTTCCGGGTTAAGTGCCCCATAATCGTTCCTGGAAACGAGAAGAACTGCTTCCGAAAGTGGGGTTCCATACATGGTGTATTCTGAAAGGTCCCTGAGGAAGTCTGAGACTCTTTTCCTTGCATCTGCGATTTTTGAATTCCTTGACCTCCTGGCAAAACCAGTTGGTACCATGAATATTGAAAGGGCAACAGGAACCGTGAAGTAGGGGGTGCTGAGATTAGGGTCAAAATGACCAAGCACTGATACACTTACCGCAAAATATGCCACTGCAATAAACGCAGAGAGTCCAGCAACATATCGGGAGTAAATCATAGCTCTATTTCCCCCATGGTGCTGCTGAAGAAATATCCAAATAAAGCCAGAATAACCGGGATAATCAGGGCAACTGTCAGGATCATTATGGTGATGAGTCCTGTGGGAGAGGAAGGAGAAAGGAATGCGACTATTCCAACCATGATAAGCAGGATTAATGGAAATGCTACTGCAACTGTAACGAAACTTTCAGCTAGTATTCCCATTGAATTGGAATTCTGCTTGATTAGGGTGCTCAGTTCCCCCTGGTACTGGGATGCTTTCATAATAAAATACTGCTTCAGATCCCCGCCGGAATTAACGCTGGTAATAATGCCCTGCAGGAATTCCGCAAATTTCTGGGAAGCAGAAGTGCGTATGCTTTCCTTGATAGATGAAATAATGTCCATGCCGAAGAGTTCAGATCTAATCCATATGGACCTCGCTTCCCTTGAAATTTCTCCATACTGCCTGCTTTCCCCAAGATCTTTCATGATTATATCTATGGGGATATCCGCGGAGGACATTGTTGCAAAGAAACCCGAGGCGATGGTAAGCATAGAATCAATTCTTCTCCTTCGCGTCCTGATTATGGTGTTTGGCGTCTCAAGGAGAATAGCGAGAAGTGCCGCCAGGGCAAGGAACGTAACGGCGAAGATAAGAAATGCAAGATGCGGTTTGCTAAGGACAAGTACAATGTCCAGGGCTAAGGCGGCAACAGTTGAGATGACAAGGATCATTGCACTCTGGGAATAGAACTCCACTCTGCTGAGCCCAAGTTTTGACCTTCTGAGATTCAGGTCAATGCTCCCTCCCTTGAATCTCTGGCTCATGAATTTGCCGAAGAGTCTCAGAGACAGCTGCCTGAAGAATGGTACTCTGAACATCTCTTCCTTCTTGGCAGCCTTAGAACCAAACTGAAGCAAATTATTCCCCCCTGACCCATTCCCACTGTTTCTTCTTAATTTCTGCAGCCACTTCTGAGATATCAGTTTCAGCTCTCTTTGAGAGATTTGAAAGAAGCGCCGATCGCCTTCTTATTTCCTCTAGGAGTGAAGAATGGGTTACTCCCCTTCTCTCAGCTATCCTGTCATAGAGCTTGCTTGAACCCGCGTAGTGGAAAGTGTCATTGGTTGGATCATATCGGAACACACGGTTGTAAAGTATTTCGTCAGTTTTGCCGTCTATGCCTATGATCTCATCAACCTCAGTTACTCTCCTCACCATCCGCCCCTGGAGCCTCACGAAATTGATAAAAATGACAATGTTAAGATAGGAAACAAGAACCCTTGGTATGTTCATCGGCTCATTTTCTAGCCTGTTCAAGAGGGATTCCATGGAATCTGCATGTATCGTAGAGTAGGTTGTATGGCCAGTAGCCATCGCCTGAAAGAGGGCATAAGTCTCTTTTCCTCTGACTTCTCCCACAACAATGTAAGTGGGCCTCTGCCTCATTGCCATTGAGACCAAATCATACATGTTCAGTTTCTCTACACCTTTCTGGCCTTCAATGGTATTCTTCCCCCTGGTTTCTGCTGCTACCCAGTTTTCGTGAGGGATCTTAAGCTCCCTTGTCTCCTCAATGCTGAATATTTTGGTGTTTGCTGGTGCAAAAAGCAGGATGGAGTTCAATGTGGAGGTCTTTCCGGCGCCCGGTGCCCCCACTATAAGGGCAGAATTTAACCCCTCAGTCATGAACCACATATAGGTCATGAGATCAGGATTGGCAGTGCCACTCTTGATAAGGTCAACAGGTGTGAAAGGCCGGTCCCTGAATAACCTCATGGTGAACACGGGCCCCCTGCTGGAGATCTCGCTTCCATAAACGGCCTGAACCCTGTGGCCATCCCGAGTGATGGAATCTAATATAGGGGCATTGATTGAAACTGACTTTCCGCTTATCTGGGCAAGGCGTATTATGTAAGAATCCAGATTTTCGGTGCTTGGGAAGGAAATATTGGTCTTGATGGAACCAAAATCCTTGTGGTAGACAAATATTGGCAAATCCGGCCCATCACAGGAAATATCCTCCACCTTCTGGTCCCTCACTATGGGATCAATGATCCCGTAGCCCTGGAAGTCCCTGGTGAGGTAGTAATTAATCTTGAAAATTGATTCGCCTTTGAGCCATGGCCTTCTCTGGTTCACAAATGATGAAAGGAGATTGTTGAGGTTGAAACCATCCGCGTTGGACAGGACAAGAATGTCAGGCAGGAAATCATTGATTTCAGTCTTGAGTGCAAAGAATTCCTCAAGCTCCCTTTTACTGAGTTTTGGTTCTTCCACTGTATAAATGACTTCTGAGGTCTCAGCTGTTTTTTCCACCCTTATCCTGACGTTTTCAAGATTTAGGGTATATTGGGAAAGGATTTCATTCCCCGAAGTAGTTTCTTTGTGGTCCAGTGGCTGTTCCTCTACCATTCTCAGTGAGAATAAGGCATAAGATGGGTATAATATTTAGGGGTGACAGTCTGGAAATTGCAGGCTTCAGGGTAATGTGGTACCAATTTCCCGATATGTTTTTATGAAGGCTGCATTTCAAAGCTCATGACAGATAGGATTCCCTTTGGAAAAACAGGGTTCAAGGTATCACAGATGGGCATGGGAACCTACTACGATCCCGGATGGATATTTTCTGCTAAGCTACTAAAGAGGCAAACAAACTGGGAAAACAAGGTTGCCGCCATAAGGGCGGGTGTAGAGCAAGGCATCAATCTCATTGACACGGCTGAGCTTTATGAATCCGAAAACCTGGTAAAGAAGGCAATAGAACCTTTTGAACGTGAAGAACTCTTCATCGCCACAAAGGTGTGGCCATCTCACTTCAGCTACGACAAGGTAATCAGGTCATGCGAGAAAAGCCTGAAGAAACTTGGACTGAACTATATTGACCTCTATCAACTGCATTTTCCAAGCAGGTTCAGGGACATCTCCGAAACAATGAGAGCCATGGAGCATCTAATGGATCAGGGGAAGATTAGGAACATTGGAATCAGTAATTTTGACTTAGAAAAGACCAAACTCGCAGCAGACTCCCTTAAGAAACATGAAATAGCCTCTACTCAGATGAACTTCAGCGTTGCCCACCGCGACATCGAAGAAGACCTCATTCCTTACTGCAGGGAAAATAGGATTGCAGTGCTTGCATATTATCCGCTTGGGCATGGCAGGCTTGTTACTCCGGATTCCAGAGCTTCTGAAGTTCTTAAGGAAATCAGTGAAAAACATGGCGGGAAGAGCCCAGCCCAGATTGCACTTAACTGGTTCATGAGCAAGTACGATTTTGTGTTTCCCATACCTAGG
>JAJZKS010000045.1 GCA_021850835.1 Thermoplasmata archaeon | reverse complement strand
GATTGGGGCCCGGTCGGGTTTGTTGGAAAAACTGTCGAGCGCCCTTACTGCCCCCCCCCCCTTTATTCAGCATAAAAATTATGAAAATAAGAAGATGGGCGCCAATAAAAAAAATTGTTGGCTTTTTGCGTTTTTCTAGAACTTCAGTTCACTCTTGAGATCTTCAAGGAGATCGGCAGGTAACTTGGCTGCTTCATTGTAGCCTCCCTTCCTGGCTTCGATGTAAACGTTCTTGGATTCCCTGAACTTGTCGTAATCTGGTTTTGTAAACTTGAATTTCAGGTATTGCAGTGTCGATTCCAGAACCTCAGTGGACCTGCCCTCTTCTGGCGTTCCCTTTATCTCGTGGCCATCAAATGTCAGGAAAACGGAATTTTCAACGCCCGCCAGCTTTGGGATCTCGCGGATCATCTGCCTCTCGTCCTCAAACTCAATGAACATAGAGACACTGAATTCTGTATCTGTAGGAAGCTGCTCACTGTATACCCTTATGAGCCGGGCAACTTCTTTGCTGTCGTGGACGTTCTCAATAAAAACCATTTCATTAATCTGGTTCAGAACAGTGTTCCTAGATTCAAACAGGAAGCTGAATGTCTTGGTCACAAGCCTTCTCTTTTTCTTTTCAGAAACAATCTCTCGCGTAAGCCCGTCACGCTTTGATTTATAAATTTCCGGGGAGAATACCTCCTCCGGCTTGATTGGCTCCATGCGTATCAGCTTACTTACTCAGGTTAGCCAGTGTGTCTTCGTATTTCTTTGCGTGTGATTTCTCGGCTTTTGAAAGAATCTCGAACCAGTGAGCAATATCGTCGAAGCTTTCTTCCCTTGCAGTTTTGGCAAATCCCGGATACATCTGGGTGTATTCATAGGTTTCGCCTGCGATTGCTGACTTGAGGTTCTGCTCTGTGGTCCCTATTGGCTCTCCGGTAACCGGGTCCCCTACCTGTGCGAGATACTTGAGATGGCCGAATGCGTGGGCTGTTTCGCCGTCTGCAGTAGACCTGAAAATTGAAGCCACTTCCTGGAGTCCTTCTTCATCTGCTTTCTGGGCAAAATAGAGGTATCTCCTGTTAGCCTGTGATTCGCCTGCAAATCCAGCTTTTAGATTTTCTAGTGTCTTGCTGTTTTTTAGTTCCAAATAATCACCGACATTGGATTGTTATAAGCTATAAGAAATTTATGATAGTGGCTTCTAATTAATAATTATTCTAAATATAGATTACAGCAATTTTGCAAAACGGCCGGCTGCAAGGAAGACTGCGAGCGGACCCGGGATGCTTTGTTCCCCAGCCTTAAGGCTACAAGATTCTCCATCAAAATCTATGCTGTAATCCTTCAGAAGGTTGATCCTGATCTCTTTTTCCCTGAACGCATCGGCCACAGCGTCTTTCAAGGGGTCAAAACTCTCAAACCGGTCGAGTGTGATAGGCACAACCGCCAGCCCCGTCTTTCCGTGGAGGCTGTGAGGCATCCTTATGAGCCTGTGGATATCTGTTGTCACAGGTTCATCGATTTCACAAAGATTTTCGTTCTTGACCTTCACCACCATGTAGTTTAGGACCTTCTCGTCGTTCTTGTCCATTATCCTGTACTTGTTGTATCCGGGCATAGTCAATACTTCAATGCGCTTCAGGTTTCCGCCAACATCTGTCGCCCTGTTGAGGTCCCTCAGATAATTCTCCATTGTCCTGATATTTCCCAGAAGGCCGTGGAGGGTTTCCTGCTTCTCATTGTTTGAAAGGAGGTCACTGTAGAAACTGCACAGGTTGTCATCGATTATCTTTTTCCATCCGCTGAGCTTGTGCGAAGTCTCCTGCATTGACCTTCTCACATCATATGTTGAGAAGCCCTCCCCTCGTATGTAGTTAGCAATTTCCCTCCTTGAGTCTGAAGACATCTGGTATATACTGTCTTCGACCACATGGACATGATAGCCCCTGCCGCCTGAGAAGAAGACCTTTAGGTCTTTTTCCTCGAAACCAAGATCATCCATGAGGAACTTGAATATCAGCCGTTGGGTATGCTTCTTCACTTCCGCAAGGATCTGATTGTACGACATGGTTTCCGCCCCTGCCAGGTGATCGGCATCAAGGTCAAAGATGAGTTCCGCGCCCTTCCAGCCCTTGTCTTTCATCACCTTTTCGTCCGGATATTTGTAATAAGCGGTGGAGTAGTAGATGTGCCTAGGGATATTTTTCCTGACAAAAAGGCCGAGGTCAACAAGGTTCCTCACTGACCTGTGCCTGATCATGGTGCCGAAAAATGGTATGAAGCCAATTTCCCTTTCTCCGATTAGATCCACATCACGGCCGGACCAGTTTCTGTAATAACCCTGAAAAAGAGCCTTTAACTTCAGGTCAGAATCATCTACGGGCAGCAACCTTTGGCTATCACAGAATATATTAATAGGGTTTACCATTTGAGCGGGCACATGTTCAGGGCTATTTTCGCAGTCGCCACAGTGGCTTTCATAATGCTGGCAGGTTCCATTCTTGTTGTCCCTGCAGCAAACGGAAATAATATCAACATAGGCCCAGGACAGATGGCCTTTTTAGGGAACTTCCCGGCTTCGCAATCTTCAGGGCAGGCAAATTTCACTGTTTACGTCCCTCCAACACCCTATGCCAGTGCAGTAGCAAATAGTGCAATGAGTTTTATTGGCGTCTCCCCGCAAAAATTTGGCCTGCTCTGGGCCTTTTCTGTTCCTGACACTGTAGCCAGTGAGGTAAACATGACCCTCCATAGGCTTACAGCTGGATCAGGGATCACGACTTTCTACAGCGAGAGTGGGACTACAGTTACTCCCTCAATTTCATATTCATATGCGGGCCAGAACATCAATATTCCCTTCGCCTTCACTCCAGATATCCTTGCCAAGGCATACAATTTTACCTGGGCACTGCACCATGGGATAAATGGATCAGGAATCACTATAGGCATCATAGACGCCTACGGGAACCCTAACATAATGTATGATTTAAGGGCATTCGATGCAGCCAATGGGCTGCCCCCGGTAGACCTTTCAATTGTGTATCCAAACGGAGAGCCCGGAACTTACAATTCAACCTGGGCAATGGAAACCTCCACTGATGTTGAATGGGCACATGCGCTCGCCCCTGCAGCTAAGATTGTCCTGCTGATTTCTACTTCATCTTTCACCAGTGACCTGCAGAATGTAGTCAGTTATGCGATATCAAATCACATCGCAAACATACTTTCTCTGAGCTGGAGCACTCCAGAGTCAGGGCTGACTGTAAATTCTGAACTGACCTACTCCAAGATATATGCAGAGGCAGCTTCACAGGGAATTACGGTGCTAGCTGCATCTGGAGATAGTGGCGCTTACAATTCTGAAAAACAGCTGACTGTTAATTTCCCTGCTTCAGACCCCTATGTAACCAGCGTTGGAGGGACTTCCCTTTATGCTTTCAACGACAGGTTCCAGCAATCCGGATGGGGAGGGGTGGTTAACGGCCAGTCGTATGGAAGCGGTGGAGGCTTCAGCTCTGTATTCAACACCCCTTACTGGCAATCTGTAAAGGGATATAATGAGTCACGCAGAGGGGTCCCCGATGTAGCAATGGATGCAAACAAGTACACAGGCGTCTATGTCATTTCCAGCGGAGGCCAGTACATTGTTGGAGGCACAAGCGTAGCGACGCCTATCTGGGCCGATGTTGTGGCCCTAATTGAGCAATACACCGGAGTACACCTCCATTCTGTCAATCCGCTTCTTTACCAGATTGCCAGAACTTCACTTTACAACAGTTCCTTTACCCAGATACTCACGGGGACAAACGGGTATTACCAGAACACTCCTTACTGGAATCCTGTAACCGGGCTCGGGACCCCAAAGGTTTCCTCATTGCTAAATGCATCGAGGGACCTACTTGACGGGTATGGCGGAATTGCGGTTTTCAATGGCACAAAGTCTTACAACGCCACGATCATTTCTGCAAATCTCAATCTGACTCCCCTCCAGGGGAGACTTGCAAACAACGGAACAACCTTCTACTACGACGGCTTTTACCTGAACCCGCTGAATTATCTTAAATTCGGGGTTACCCTGAACTCAACTGGAGAGGCACTCATGCTAGCCTTTTCACAGGCTGGAAACCTGGTGGAAAGGACCTACGGAATGCCTGGCGGGTTTGGCGGACAGCTCACACTGTTCAACATAAAGCTATCATTTAATGGCTCCTCCGTTAATTTTTCAACCAGCGGCGGATTCTCACAATCACTGCCAGCTTTCCTCAACTTCTCAGGAGAAATGTCCCCTGCGCTGGGGACAACCCAGATGGATTCCCAGTCGAACTTGACTATCATAAACAACGGAACATTCAGCAGCATTTCTGTCAGCAACGGAAGTGCCCCGGTAACTCCTGGATATGTGTACTTCCAGCACTATAATGGCATAAATTCAACAACATATTCAACAATCGATGCTTCAGCAGGTGCAGGAGAGATTGTGTTCTATTCTTCCTCAGCACCTGAGGGCCATCTGATTGGGAGCCATGTAGTTCCAGGACCCCAGATCACATATTACCAGGGCTATGGCCATCCAGCATTGCTCCTGTTCTATCTCCAGGGTGTTAATTCCGGCATAACGTGGAGCGTTAATTCTTCACCTGCAAAGGCCAACACATTTGTGGCGTACAGCGGAGGGGCTTATAACGTCAGTGCAACCTACACAGATGCTGATAAAATCCAGAGGACAGTTTCCAGAAACATTTCAATACCGTACCTGCACCTTGCAAATGTTTCGGTGAACTACACCATTAAGGGAACGCAATATCCTGGAACTGAAATAACAGCCATGTGGTTCTACAATTACCATTATTCGGGGCCGGGAATGCAGATTCCCGCCATGAATGGCACAACTGCTGCAAGTGCTTCGTCCACGGGCTTTTACGGAGATAGTGGGTTATTCACAGGATCACAAAATATCACTTTCAGGCTTGAACCCATAAAAGTGAATGTCTCACTGTTCGTTTTCAATGCAAATTCAACAGTTACCTTCAATAATGAAACTGTCCAGCATCAGGGAGGGTACCATTACAGGATGATGACCCCCGGAAGCAATGTTACAATTAATGTTACAAAGCCTGGATACGGGAATCAGACTGATATCGTTTACCTTGAGCCTGGTAAGAACCTAAGCCTGCAGATCCTGCTACAGCCAACCTTTTCTGGAACACACACTCTGACAGGAAGCGTATCCGATATCCTATACTCATTCCCCATAGGCAACGCGCTGGTGAGGGTGAATTCATCCATGGCATCCTACTCAAACTCGTCGGGCCTGTTCTTCCTTTATCCTGCAACTGGAAAGTATAATGTAAGCGCAACCGCGGAAATGTATGATAATTTCAGCACTCCGTTGAATATAAGCTCACCGACTATCCTCAATATCAGGATGACTCCCGCCAAGATTTCTGTGAGCTCAGGGGAGAATGTGTCAATAACCCATTACTTCCCACTGCTTTTCTACTTCGGATACCTGTCCTGGACGCCTTACAAGGGCCAGAATTTTTCAATATACCAGGTTTACGTCTCCAACAACCAAAATTTTCTGAGCCCGGACGTAACCACCGTTTCATCACAGAATACCAGCTATACCTTCCTCAGTGGGCTGGTGCCAGGCAGCACATACTACATTTCAGTTGTCCTGAGGCTTAGCAACTCCCAGGTCTACCAGAGCCAGGTGGTTAAAATCAGCTATTCGAACCCGGTATACCTTGGAATCAACCTAGTGATTGCTGCCGCCATTGGTTTCTACGCGTACATCGGATACAGAGTGTTCAGCAAAAAGAGAAGAAGGGATGAGATTCAGTAAGATTTCTTCAAATCCCTGACTGCATCCACCATATTTTTCAGTTTATCAAACCCAATCTGCCTTGATCTTGTCCTGAGGCCGCAATCCGGGTTGATTCTCAGTAGTTTTGGATCCTCCACAAGCTTCACTGCAGCCTCGATCCTGTCTTTTATCAGGCCAACAGGCTCGACAAAGTCCACGTGGACATCTGTTACGCCTAGCCCAATGAACTTTTTCTGGCCAAGAGTCTGGTTGACTTCGTTGAAAGCCTTGAGGTCTGCGTATCCAGGCCTCTGTTCAATTGATGTGCCAAGTGAGTACTTGTCCCTGTTGGCATATTCAAGGTTCAGCCCCTTGACCTTGAGATCATGGAGAGTGTTGTAGAGGTACCTGTAATCCACACTGTAGCAGACGTGTATGGTTGGTTCTATTCCACTGATCCCCTCAAATGACCTGTTGACAGATTCAGTCACAATGTCCATTTCGTCAGGATGTGTGGTGGCTGCCGGTTCATCGATCTGGATTTCCAGTATTTCACTTCCCCTTGCCTTTTCCCATACTTTCTTGAGCTCCCTTATTTCCTGGTTTATGGCGTCAGCGTAAGCATTGGCCAGCTCTCTCCGGTCCCTGTAATACTCGTTGAATGACCAGTCCATCATAGTATATGGTCCGGTGATTGGAACCTTCAGCTTTCCCTTAGTCTGCGATAGCACATATTGCAGCTCATCCACATGGAATGGGTTTTTCCTCGTGATCTGGGACACTACGCTCCCCTTTTTGTAATACCTGTTGTCGAATGATCTCACCATTCCGTAGAATTCAAGGCCGCCAACATTGGATGCCAGGTGCTCGTACATCTCCCACCTGAACATCTCGCCGCCTACTCCGAGGTTGTCAAGGCCAGACTTTTCGAAAAGGTCAATGGTTTCAACAGTTGCCTTCCTTGCGAGATCATAGAATTCTTTCTGGCCCTCTATTGTGTGGAACTTCTTGCTCAGATAGTCCGGTTTCCTGAAGCTCCCGATTTCCTGGGTTATGAACAGCTGTTCTGCCAATTTATTCACCTACCTTCCCTATTAGCTGGAGTTTTTTCTCAGCTATCTGCCTTGGGAGAAAATCTAGATAGTCCGAGTGCGTAACATAGAATTTGTGGATGCCGAGTTCCTTTCCTAGCCCATCGATCCTTGCCGTTAATGCCTTGGGGTCTTCCAGCTTAGTATTGTGTGCATCTATCAATGAAAGGCCTGGTATGCTTGAAAATGCGGCTGCAGCTTTAATGTTCTCCTTGTCT
Source organism: Thermoplasmata archaeon (assembly GCA_021850835.1). The sequence goes on along the minus strand of JAJZKS010000045.1, from coordinate 2,737 downwards.
GCATCTGTGGCAACAGAATGGAATTTTTTCCCGGCCGATTCGAGGGACTTGATATTCAGATTGCCTGTAGTGGCAAGTATTGTCTTCTCAGGGTCAACGGACTTGTAGAATGGCCCCAGATTGCCTCCTGCCAGGGGTACAGATTCAAAAACGAGAAACTTACGGAACCTGAATTTTGAAAGCAACTCGCTATACAGCTTGCCAAGGTTCTCCGAGAATGATTCAAAGCTGTTCCCTGCGATGTTCCCGCAGAAATGGAAAAATGTAACCGGGCCAGGAAGGAAGGCAAGCTGGTCTTCCCCCTGGTCAACGTGATACAGCGGAAGTGGAGGATTCTCACTCAGTTCCCTGTATTCGGCAGGGTTTCCTTCCAGAGTGAGGGGTTTCCTGATCTCAGGCAGCCTGTAGAAAGTATTGGTCTCACCATATCTCGTGAGAGGGCCCAGCTCAATGCCTCCAGTAACAAGTGAAATTGGCCTGAAAATATCAAACCAGTTGAACAGCGGATCTGTGAATGAGGAAATGCCATTCTCCCTTGCAAGCTGCTGGAAAAGTGCTGTTTCTTCCTGCACAAGGCTCTCAAGTTCCTTTGCAGAAAGGATCTTTCTTTGCCATCTTCCTATCCTCACTCTGAGTTTTTCTGTTTTCGGAAATATTCCGTAAGTCAGTTTTAGAATTTCTGCCATCTATATACTCTCCAATATTTGTTTTGCAAGTTTGTTGTTTCCCAAAGGCATCACGTGGATGCCATCGATATATTCCTTTGCTTCATCATAGGCATCGAGAATCATCCGGATGGACGTGGCGGTGATGTCATCTGACAGGTCCAGCTTCTTCAGGGTCTCTTCTGAAAACTTAACGCCCATCTTCTTTATGCCTTCAACCTGGCCCTTCCTTGTAAGTGGCATGAAACCCGCAGACAACCTGAATGCCCTCTTCCTGATCCAGTCCTTTTTCAAGTGCTCCGATTCGAAAAGGATCTGGCTGATAAAGAAGTTTGAACCGTTTTCCAGTTTCTTCGAAAGAATTTCCTGTTCTACTTCCCGGTAAGGGTTGAAGGCGGAGCCAATGCCAACTTTCGGGAATGGCTCCTTCAGGAATGTTTCTGACTGCCTGATGGAATTTATGGTTTGCAGCACGTCAATCTCCCTCACTTCCTTTGAGTCAAGTTTCTTATTTATGGGGTCTCCCCCTATAACAAAGAAATTCCTTATTCCTATTTTCAGGGCCGTTATGACCTGGGAATGTATGAATAGGCGGTTCTTGTCCCTAGGGGTTATGTGAGGCATTGCGATGAGGTTGTACTCCCTGGCAATCAGGAAAGTGGAAATTATTGGGTCTATGCCGGGCATTCCCATTGGGTTTTCCGGAGCTGTAACAACATCTGCCAGGTCTGAAAAGAGTGCTGCTGCTTCCCTGAAATCTTCGAGGTCAAGGTTCTTGGCAGGAACTATCTCCACCGACTTGACGAATTTCAATTCATGAATGCTTGAAGTTTCCATCTGCAGCAAATGCTCATTATGACCAACTTCAAAATAATTAATGATAAAAAAATTACTGTGGATAATTAAAACTTGGAATATTATACGTCGAACTTGACTCCCTGTGACAGTGGCACATCTTTCCCGAAGTTTTTTGTAACGGTCTGGCGCCTCATGTATGCTTTCCAGGAATCTGTTCCGCTCTCCCTGCCATAACCTGTTTCCTTTTCCCCGCCAAATGCCCCGCCTATCTCTGCTCCTGCGGTGCTGGTATTAACATTGGCAATTCCGCAGTCCGAGCCTCTTGCTGACAGGAATTCCTCTTCTTCCCTCAGGTCATTCGTGAATATTGCTGATGAAAGCCCCTGTGGGACGTCATTGTGCATCCTAAGCGCATCCTCAATTGTGTGGTACCTGAACACATAAAGCAGCGGCCCAAAAGTTTCGGTCTTTATTATGGGCATGCCCTGGGTGGCCTCAACAATTGTCGGGGAAACGTAGTTGCCATCTTCAAGGCCTGGCATCTTGATTTCCTTTCCCTGATGCAGGACCTTTCCTCCCTGCTTCCTTGCCGTTTCTATTGCATCAAGGTAAGTCTTGATCGCCTTCCTGTCGATCAGTGGCCCCACAAGCACACCTGGATCGTTTGGGTTGCCTATCTTTACGCCGGAATAGATCTTCTTGAGTTTCTCCACAAATTCACTGTAAATGGCGTCCTGTATGATCACCCTTCTGGTGCTTGTGCATCTCTGCCCTGCAGTAGCCAGAGCACCGAATGCAACTCCTTTCAGGGCAATGTTCATGTCGGCCTTTTCTGTGACAATTGCTGCATTGTTTCCCCCCAGTTCCAGGATAGACCTTCCCATTCTAGCCGACACTTTCTGGTAGAGGTTCCTTCCAGTGCCGGTGGAGCCTGTGAATGAGACCAGTGGGATACCGGGTTCGTTCGAAATCCATTCCCCGCCGTCATTTCCCCTGCTGACCATCAGGCTGAATATCTGCGGGGCGCCCAGTTCTTCTAGTGCCTCAGATACTGCCTTCATTACGCCGGTTGCAACAAGGGCAGCTTTTGTTGATGGTTTCCATATTGCTGTGTCTCCGCACACTGCTGCTATCATTGCATTCCATGACCAAACAGCTGCAGGGAAATTGAAAGCGCTTATTATCCCTACAGGGCCCAGTGGCATCCACTGCTCATAAAGCCTGTGGTATGGCCTCTCGCTGCCCATTGTCAGGCCATTTCCATTCTAGCCGAC
>JAJZKS010000044.1:9112-9862 GCA_021850835.1 Thermoplasmata archaeon | reverse complement strand
CACCAATCCAGCCAACTATGAGGCCATACTTGGTCAGCCTCCTTGTGTACATTGTCAGGAATATGGCAGGCAGGGTCTGGAGTATGATAATTCCTCCAAGAAGCTGTAGCTGCAGGGCCGAGCTGGCTGAAATCAGAAATATGAATCCAAGTGCTATGAACTTGAATATAACTGATGCCCACTTGGCCATCCTGGCTTCAGCCTCTGATGTCATGTTTGGCCTGAAGAACTTCGCTACATTTCTGGTAAGCAGGTTTGCCTGGGATATTGCCATGATTGATGCAGGTACAAGCCCTCCAATGAAAATTCCGAGGAATGCGAATCCTACGAACCATCCGGGGAAGTTTGCATAAATCAGTGCCGGTACCGCAAGAACGTTGCTTACAGTAGATCCCGTAGGCATTGTATTTGTCACCGGGTTATACGCTGGAGCAATTATGTGCATTGCTGCAGGTGACGCATAGACCAGGATGCCAAAGAGAGCCAGAAGCGCAAGACCGATACCGTAAAGTGGCAGAAGTGCCGTTGAAGTCCTAAGGCTTTTTGTTGAGTTTGCGCTGAGTATGCCGTTAATGGCATGGGGATACAAGTAAAGAGCAAGTGCGCTCATTATTGCAAGGCTCATGAAACCATTCAGGAGGAGGTTTGGCAAAACAGTGAAGTTCTTGGCAGCTCCATTTATCACAGGTGAGGCCGCAGTTGCTGTAGATATGGCTCCTGCGAAACCTCCCTTGATCGTTAGAGGTATCA
>JAJZKS010000044.1:0-9102 GCA_021850835.1 Thermoplasmata archaeon | reverse complement strand
AACAACTACTGAAACCAGAATGATTGCATCCTTCATCACGGCTGTTACTGTGGCTCCCCTGAGTCCGCTTGTCCAGGTAAAAGCAGCCAGAATGATGAAAGACAATATGAGCGCTATTTCTGAGATTACTCCAACGTCTGCTGTAACTGACTGCCCAATCATGACTGTTAAGACTGCCTGCATTCCGTATATCTGAAGCGCGATATATGGAAGTTCAGCTACAATTCCAGTGAGTGCAATGAGGATTGTCAGAGTCTTGCTGTTGTACCTGTCATGAACCATGTCCACAGCTGTTACGTAATTTTTCTTCCTCGATATTTTCCACAGCCTGGGCATTGTTATTATGGCTACCCCGAATGCCATTCCAACGTATGGAACTGCAAAGAAGTAGATGGTTCCATTTGCGAACAGCGCCGATGGTATGGCTATGAATGTGTAAGCGGTGTAAAGGTCAGCCCCCACAAGGAACCAGGCCAGAAATACTCCCAGTCTTCTCCCTGCCAGAGACCATTCGCCAAGTTCCGCGAGATTACCCTTCCTGAATCGGGATGCCCAGAATCCAAGGCCCACGAAAAAGGCGAACAGAACCAAGAATACCGACAACATCTGAATGTTAGACGTCAATTCTCATCACCCTCCATGCTGTTCAACAGGCGTGCTGCAAATAGAAACAGTACAGCAGATACAACGAGCCAAAGCGTTTCAAACCAGTAGAAGAAAGAAAGCCCAAACAGAGTTGGCCCCTCGAAGTTATAAATTGGTGCTATGGCAAAAACAACCATGGGAATAAGGAGCAACAATGCCGCCAGAACTTTCTTGTTCCCTGACTGAGAACTAGAGTTTCCTTGAGACACAGTCATTATCTATCACATGCTCAACTACAGTTTATATAAAAAACTTGCTTGATGAATATATCAAAATATAGCCTGAAATGTGGAAATATCGTAACCTTATTTCTAATCATTATTTGTTCATGGTGAGTTTAAACACTGCTTCAGCAGTATGAATGGAATTCTGCAAAAGCATGGTTAAGATTGAACGCCGCTCTTTTTCAAAATTTGAAATTATTCATATTAATAGTGTTATTCTAAACAGTAACGTTTAAATATTTACAGTGATACAGAGTGTCATGGCTATCGAGGAAGATCATATAAAGATATCTGCGGGAATGTTTGTATTCCAGCGTTGGATTCGGTATCGATGATCTTCCCTAATTGAGGGATTTAAATTGGTTAAATACAGGGTTTTTGTATTGAAAGGGGATGCTGACCCCTCTGAACTGGCTGAGAACTTGGGAAAAGGCAACGTTTCCGTTAAGAAGCTCAAGCTGTATAGCAGGAATCTACTGCTTGCATGGCCAGACTCAGGCAATCCTGTAGATTATCCAGGCATCGAGTTCCAGACTTCCATTGACAGTGAATTCATCCTCAGTTCCAGGGAATGGAAGCGTGATGACACCATTGTGGAAGTTGGAGGAATCCATGTTGGCAAGGGCGTTACCATAGCAGCAGGGCCATGCTCCATCGACTTTACGGAAAATGTTGAGGAATTCGCTTCACAGTTGAAAAAGGCAGGAGCCCACATAATAAGGGGAGGCGCTTACAAACCTAGGACAAGCCCGTTCTCATTCCAGGGGAAAGGCACTGAGGGCCTGGATATCCTGAAAAAGATGGGAGAAGCATCTGGACTTCCAGTTGTATCTGAAATACTCGACTCAGACAACCTGAAGGACTTCAATGGAGTTGATCTTCTTCAGATTGGTTCAAGGAATGCACAGAATTTCCAGCTTCTAAGAAAGGTTGCCAGGGATGGCAGGCCAATCCTCCTCAAGAGGGGGATGGGCAATACCTACACTGAATGGTTGGCAACTGCTGACTACGTCATGAGCGAAGGCAACGGGTCAGTAATCCTGTGTGAAAGAGGCATAAGGACGTTCGAGAATGCAACTAGATTCACCCTGGACATCGGATCAATTGCAAGGGCAAAGAATGAGTCCCATCTTCCAATTTGCGCAGATCCCAGCCACCCCGCAGGGACAAGAGAGCTAGTCATCCCCATGGCATTATCATCTGTTGCCGCTGGTGCGGACATGATCCTGGTTGAAGTTCACCCAAATCCTGATTTGGCACTGAGTGATGGCAAACAGCAGATTACCGTCCAGGATTTGGCAAAACTCGCAGAATCAGTTAAATCACTGAGGCAGGCAATCAGGGTATAGGATGCTTAATCTTAGTTACAGGCTTTCCAGGGGCACCACGGAAATTATTCTAGGAGAAGGTGCCATAGCCAGCATTGGAGAGCTTGAGGATTCACTCGTTGTGTATCCACATTCCCTCAGGCAGCTGGTCGAATCAGGTTTGAATGGCAATTTTGAGTCCCTTGAAATCAATGACGGGGAGGATTCAAAGTCATTGGATACCGTGTTGAAGATACTTGACAGGCTCATGGAGGGCAGATTCAAGCGCAGTTCATCTCTTGTTTCTGTTGGTGGTGGCACAGTCTCGGATGTGGCAGGACTTGCGGCTTCCCTTTATCTCAGAGGCATACCGTATACCTCCGTCCCCACTACACTCCTTTCCATGGTGGATGCGTCCCTTGGTGGAAAGACGGGAGTGAACTTCAGGGGATTAAAGAATGTGCTTGGAACCTTTTATTGCGCTTCAAGGATTGTAGTAGACACATCCTTAATACGAATCATGCCACATAATCTGGTTGAAGACGGCATTGGGGAGATCGCCAAGTATGCGGCAATAATGGACAGTGAACTTTATGGTTTCCTCATGGACAACACCATGGATGGAGTATTGAAAGATCAGATGAAAACGGAATACCTGCTTTCAAAATGCATACGGGACAAAATGGAGCTGGTTTCCCAGGATGAGTTTGATCAGGACGGAAAGAGAATTGTCCTGAATTTTGGCCACACATTCGGCCACGCTATTGAGGCAGCCTCGGACTTTTCCGTAGGCCATGGCCATGCCGTCCTTGGGGGTATGCTTCTTGAGGTAGATTTGGCAGTGAAAATGGGCCTGGCAGGAAAGGAAGTGCAGGAAGGGCTGCATACACTTATCCGGCATCTAGGGTTTTCAGTTCAGGAAAAGGATTACCTGGCCGGAGACAGAGCCCAATTGTCAGAATTTGTAGCCTCTGACAAGAAAAGCACCAGGCATACAATCAAGCTCCCAATTCCCCAAAGCATAGGAATTCCAAAAGTTTGTGAAGTAGAATTCAGTAGCATCAGTGATTACCTTGAGCGAAAGTAAGGAGACATTTCAGGGAATTTTCGGGCTTCTTGGCCACGGGATAAAGTATTCCCTGTCTCCCCGGATCCATAATTACATTTTCAGCAGGTACGGAATCAATGCAGTCTATGGTTTGTTTGACCTCCCCCCACAGGATTTCCAGACAGGAATCCAGGCTCTCATCAGGAGATTATCAGGATTCAATGTAACAACCCCTTACAAAGAGGAATCTGCGAAAGTGCTGCCGGCGCTCTCCAGGGAGGCTTCAATGACAGGAAGCGTAAATCTTGTGAGTGGCAACAAGGGCTACAACACGGACTACCTGGCGCTGGAGGATTTAGTGAAGGCCAGGGAACTGGACCTTTCTGGCAAAGAATGCATTATTTTCGGGTCCGGGGGCGCTGCGAGAACTGCCGCTTATCTATTTGGTAATATGGGCATGTACATCACTGTCGTCAACAGGAGCCGGGAAAAGGCAGAGAAGCTGGAAATTGACCTTTCCAGGGCAGGCATAGATGCCCAGGTTGTAACTCTCAAGCCTTCAATCTCCACTGAAGCTATGGATTCTGATGTATTTGTAAACTGCATCTCTTATCCTGAGTTCAGGTTTCCTGCAATGAAGGCGGCCCTTGCAGTTGACTTCAACTATGCATCGCGTTCAGGTGATTTCAGGACGAGGATCCAGGGAAAGAATTCACTCATAACCGGAGAAGAGATCCTGGTTTCGCAGGCGATCCATTCCCAAAGAATCTGGAATAATATCTCCCCTGAGTTTAATGAAATAATGGAGGTTATCAATGTCAAGCACACTGGGTAAGCAATTCGTAGTAACGACATTTGGCGAAAGCCATGGCCAGGCCATGGGGGTTGTTGTGGATGGAATACCTGCAGGGCTTGCAATATCGCCTGATGATCTCAGGTTTGAGCTACAGTTCAGGAAGACGGGGAATTATCTGGTTTCAGGCAGACGGGAGGCAGATGAGCCTGAAATCCTCAGCGGTCTGTTCAATGGCAGAACTACAGGAGCACCGGTGTCCATTATCTTCAGGAACATTGACGCAATTTCCTCACTCTATTCTGAAGTGAGCCGCAAACCGCGCCCTGGACATTCCGATCTTCCACTCATAAGGAAATATGGCAGGGAAAACTGGGATTACAGGGGAAGCGGAAGGGCAAGCGCCAGGGAGACAATTTCTAGGGTCGCTGCTGGAGCCATTGCAAAGAAGCTTCTCATGCATGTTTCGACCTATGTAGCAGGATATCTCAGGTCAATAGGGCCAATAGAAGGCACACACTGCAATGATCCAATTAAATCACTGGTTTCAAAGAGATATCAGACCAGGGCACTTGACACTGAATCTGATGGGAAATTCACTGAACTCATAAAGAACGCAATGAAAGAAGGTGACAGTTACGGTGGCATCGCTGAGATATTCGCATCCAATGCTCCCCAGGGTCTTGGAGAACCAATATTCAATAAGATAAAGGCAGACATTGGAGGGGCCATGCTAACCATCCCCGCAGTAACTGGTTTTGAATACGGAATGGGTTTCAATGCCGCAAGAATGAAGGGTTCAGAGGCTGCTGATGAGATTGTGAAGGGTGGGGGGGAAACTCTCAGGTTCAGGAATAATCTCTCAGGAGGAATGCTGGGGGGACTGTCAACAGGCGAAACAATCGCTGTGAGGTGTGCGTTCAAGCCCACAAGTTCAATCAGGATTCCTGCTAAGACCGTAGATCTCGATACAATGGAACCGGCTGAAATATCAGTCACTGGAAGGCACGACCCTGTTGTTGCAGTAAGGGGAGTATCAGTTGCTGAAGGCATGATGGCACTTGTGCTTGTTGATCATGCCATGATATCAGGGCTCATCCCGCACGCCAGGCTCTCTGAGAAAGAATCAGGCATTATTGAAGAAAGATGGGGGGAATACATCAAAAAATGCCAGTCATAACCCACGGCGGCGTGTCCATCCTCAACGCAATACCATTGGGGCTCGGCTCGTCCTGCGCAATAGACATCAATGTTGAAGTTGATGCTTCGTATGGAACCCAACAACCAGGTTCAGCCCTACTTGACACCATAACAGACTTTTTCAGGGGCAAGTCAGGAAGGGAGGTTTCAGTAATTGTGAAAAGCGATCTCCCGCAGGGTGGTGGCCTTAAGAGCAGCAGTGCAGTTGCTGCAGGTGCAGTATCAGCACTTTCCTCTCTGACCGGCATGGAAGTGGATGTTCCGGTTCTTGCAGCAAGGCTGTCAATTGAGGCAGGAGTATCCGTTACAGGGGCCCTGGACGATGTTGCGGCTTCCCTGTACGGCGGAATTTCCATATGTGACAATACGAAGATGAGAATCCTGAGGAAGGTTCCTTTCCCCGATGGATACACTTTTGTTTTGCTCCCCAGGGGACCCCGGAGAGAATTCAATCCCGATCAGTTAAGAAAGAGGTGGCCTGCGTTCAAAAGCATTTCAACCCTGCTTCACGGCGGGAATTACATTGAAGCCATGGCCAGGAACGGCCTTACAGTTTCCCAGGCGTTAGGCTATGAAACTGATGTTCTCTTGAAGGCTATGGAACTTGGAGCCAGGGCCTCGGGCGTTTCTGGGAACGGGCCATCGCTCTTTGCCCTTGTGAAAGAGGGTGAAGAGGGACCCATTTTAGACCTGTTTTCCAGGTTAGGAAGTCCAATGGTGAGGAGGCCAATATAGCATTGGAAGCCCATATTTCGCCCTCTTTGATAAGTGGCAGGATCAAAGCACCACAGTCAAAGAGCATAGCAATAAGGCTTCTATTTGCCAGCCTTCTGGGTGACATCAGCCTGGTTAATTTGGAGGGGTCTGAGGATGTCCAGGCAGCTATAAACGCAATATCCAGTGTCAAGAATGCAATGGGCATCGAAGGCTCACCTTCCGGTGCCCTCAATGTCAGGGGCTCAGGCACAACACTCAGAATGCTGCTTCCCATCCTCGGTTTTCTTGGAATGGAATGCACACTATCTGGAGACCAGACTTTGGAAAAGAGGCCACTTGGAGTCATAAAGTCATGGCTTGAAGATAATGGGGCTGCACTGAGCAGCGATCACCTTCCCTTAAGGATTTCAGGCAAGATCACGACTGATAATGTAGAAATATCCGGGTCAGAAAGCAGCCAGTACATCAGCGGACTGATTTATGGGCTCCTATTGGCCGGCGGAGGGAAAATTAACCTCATTCCTCCCGTAAGGTCCAGGTCTTACATAGAGATGACCTGCAGCGTGCTCAACAGCCTTGGTTGCAGTGTGAATTTCAAGGGGCTTGAAATCAAGGTTCAGCCCCCGGGTTCCAGGTTGAGGTTCAGGGGAGTGGTTCCCGGAGATTTTCTCCTTTCATCTTTTTATGCCATAGGTGCCATCATTACGGGAGGAGAACTGGATATAACTGGCCTTAACTATCCTGGCTGGAGTTCCGGGGACTCCAGGATTGTGGGAATCATCCATTCAAGCGGCAAAGATAGTTACATGTATGATGAATCCTGGCATATCGGAGGAAAGGAAGGTGTGAATCCATTTGAGGAAAATGTGGAGGATTCCCCAGACATGGCGGTTTCCCTTGCTGCGCTGGCTGCAGTTGCCATTGGAGAGTCGAGGATAACAGGCACACAGCTTCTAGGAATCAAGGAAAGCAACCGAAACGTTTCCATAACTAGAACACTGGAGTCTTTCGGTATTGAAGCCTCCGCTGGCGATGAAATATCTATCAGGAACACAGGAATTTATCACAAAGGCATTGTAAAGGACTGGAAGGATCATCGCATTGCAATGCTTGGCACAATACTCGCGCTGAGAAGCGGAGGCATAATACATGGGGCTGAATCTGTTGCAAAGAGCAATCCGCATTTTTATGATGACATAATTAGACTGGGAGGGAAGCTGACATTAAGATTTTGACTAAGACGGTTGCATCTGTTCCATTCTACAACACACAGTTGCTTAACTCTATATCCGGAATTCATTCGGATATGGTAGAGGTCAGGTTGGATTACCTCCCAGACATGAAAGGGCTTGAACCTGCAATTTTCAAAGAATTTCGAAACCGGCTTATCCTGACCATCAGGGACCCAATTGAGGGAGGGAGGAATTCTGTGGACACAAAGAAGAAGGAACAGTTCCTTAGAACTGCCATCGATGATGGATTCCTAGTGGACATAGAAATTTCAAACCTCAATTTCATGGCGCTAGATTACAGCGACCAGATACTGTCCAGGCATTACCTGAAAGAAGACCCAGCATATGAGGATCTTGAGTCCCTGGCCAACGAATACGGCAATAAGTGCAGATACCTGAAAATAGCACTCCGCAGGAACGAAAATTCATCCCAGAAACTCATATCTTTGCTCAACCGGCACCATAACCTTGTGGTAATGGAAGTAGACGGGGACCCAGCATCAAGGATTGTCTACTCCCTCCTTGGTTCAAGGCTGATTTACTGCCATGTGGGGGAAAAAACAAGCCCGGGACAGATTAGTTGCCATTCTGCGGCAAGGATATTTGATCTGCTGGAAAAACTGGAATAAATTTTCAGGAAATCATGAAGGTTTGCTTATGACCTCGAATTTCCTGTCATTCCTGACAAATGCGAGAATTCCCCAAGCCCCGCCTATGAATTCCAGGGGCCCTATGACAAGGAAGAACAGAGGTATCATTAGTAGAGCATTCTTCCAGAACGGGGTCGGGTTTTCCGAAACGCTGTTGTTAATGTGCAACCCATTCCAGTAGAACCAGATCCAGAAACTGAATGTGAATGCCCACATAACGCCCATGGGTGGCGTAATTAGCGTAAAGGTGATCAGGTGGAAGAACTGCAGTATCAAGGCGACCAGGATTATGTTCTGAGTCACCATGCTGCTCCAGAACAGGACTGAATAGATGAAGATGAGCCTGTATCTCCACGGGAGCGGCCCGAAGAGCCCGAGGTTTGTCAGGTCCACAAGCCACCTTCTCCTCTGCCTGAGCATATCCCTTACAGTGGAGGGGGATGCACCATAAGTGAACGCGGGAAGGAATGAAGACTTGCCCGGAAATTTCTCCGAGAAACGAAGCCCAAAACAGCTGTCATCTGAAATCGGCCTGTTTCCATTATCCCAGCCTATCTGTGCTTCTATATCGGACCTTACAAGGAGATTCTCACCGTGTAGCCCCACGAGAGGTATCTTCACAAGTGATGTGAAGAAGTAGAACCTCGTCAGGTCATCAGTGGGCCTCATGGAGTCTGCGAATTTTGCAATGATGGATTTTGAAAGGTGATGCGGGAAAGCTAGGATGCCCTGCGCAATGTAGTATTTCTCTCCTTTGTACTTTATGTGCTCAGCGATGGCTGCGACTGTATCCGGCCCTATTGAGGCATCGTCATCCAGGTGGAAGTACCAAATCTGGTCATCGACTTCCCCCTTCTCTATATGGTATTCAAGGCCGTACTGCATTGCCCTAGATTTGTTGATGGAGTTGTTCACAGTCTCATATCCCTTGGGCACAACCACTATGTTTACATGGGAATCGAATGAGTAATGGTCCCTTATCTCAGAAAGTGCCCTGGAATACTCCTCTGTTACAACGTCGACCCTCCAGTTGTCGAGGTTCTTAGGTGCATGCTTCAGAATGGAGTCAACAACCCTGTAAAGTGCACCAAGTACCTCCGGAGAACCGATTGTTGGTATCTGGAAAACTATGAGATTTGATATCCTTCCCGTATAACTTGAAAGTTTCAGGCTTCTCGATCTTACTGCCCCCAGGAAGCTCACAACAACGATTGGCATTCCAAAAGACCAGGAAAGAGTGGCATAAATTGTGAAAATGTTCCATGTATTGCTTACGTTAACGATAA
>JAJZKS010000043.1 GCA_021850835.1 Thermoplasmata archaeon | reverse complement strand
GCCATCCCTTAAGCCGGGACAGAGCCTTTCAGTGAACTATCAGGCAAGCTTGTCAGGGGTCGGGATATATTACCTCGCAGAGCCATACTTCAACTACACCATGAACGGGAGTGCTTTCAACATACCAGGAAATGTACTCACGGCCTATGCTCAGCCCCCGTCGGTGCTTCATGCAGTGAACCAGGTCGAACTGGCCTCATTCTCCGCAATGGCTTCATTCATCAAACTTCCTATCCTCGTATCTCAGATTTACCCGGGGATCTATTTCTTCGATCTAATCTTCCTTCTCGTCGTTGTTCTTGATGTCCTGCTTGAATTGCGAGCATTCAGAAAATGGAGAATCGCAAAAAAGCCTGAATGAGGATTAAATTTTAATTTCATTTTGATTAACCTACCCATTGCCCCCAAGAATTGACAATACCCTCAGGACCTACAACGCAATTCATGATCTGTACGACGCGGAAACAAGGGATTTCTGGGAGAAGTTTCCCGTAACTACGGTAAAGAAATTTGTTTCAGGGCTCCATGGAAAGGATGTCGTAAACCTTGGAAGTGGCCCGGGCAGGGATTCCATCATCCTGCGGGACAACGGCCTGAATGTGACCTGCATCGATGGCTCAAAGGAAATGGTGGCGATGACTTCCAGGCTGGGTTTCAAGTCTATCCTTTGCAATCTGAAGTCCCTGCAGTTCGGAGAAGGTACGTTTGATGGGGCGTGGGCATACTCCTCTCTTATCCATTTAACATTTGAAGAGTCGAAAGCACTTGTTGAGAAGATCTGCAACTTCCTCAAGCCCGGTGGCCTTTTGTTTTTAGGCCTTATCGAGGGCAGCGGACATGAGCTGAGAAGTGTTGGAGATTCAGATTACGCCAGATATTTTGAATATTACAACAGGGAAAAAGTGGCCGAGTTAGTCAAGGGAATCGGGTTCAAACTTGTGTACAAGGATACTTTCCAGCCCGGGAACCATGTCTACCTGAACTACATCTTCCGGAAGGTTAGCCTTTAAGGGATACGTGGGTCGATTACCTTATTAGTGTTGATTTAATAGAGAGATACCATGGCAAAAACCGTCTGCAAAAACTGCGGACACAAAAACCCGTCATCAGCTTCCGTATGTGAAAACTGTGGAAACTTTCTATTCGAAGAACCCAAGCCTGTTTCTTCGGGCGTCAGCCAAACTGCACCCGTTGTTGAGCAGGAGACACAGATGCAGGAAACTGAACCAGGAAACATGCAAGCCCAGCCCGAAAATACAACTTCACAGCAGGCCCCTGTTACAATAAAGGTAAGTGGTGGGGGGATACTCCAGCAACTGAGCACCCTTTCCGGTTTTGCGATTCTTGGTGTCTTCTTTGTAATGGAATATATGGGATTTCTTCTGGACGCCTACTATTTCATCATATTCCTGGCACTGATATTCGCCGTGCCAACTCTCCTTAGAAAAGTGGGTTCAGTGATCACTTTCTCCGGATTGAATTTCTCATTCAGGAATTCGGGAAGCGCAGATATGTATCCACTTACAGAGGTTGATAATGTGAAGATAGACCAGTACAACAGGGTGGACCAGACAATGACCATAAATTTTAGGGACAGCAGGCCTCCGCTTCAGGTTGAATTCAATTCCATAATGGCATTCAGGTCTGTTATTGTTGCATTCAGCAGGAGAAGGATACCAATAATCCCGGCAGGTCCCACTTCGAATACAGGTAATGCAGGGCCTTAGTTGTGCCATATTATTTCGCATCTTTCCAATTTCTCCTTATGCATGGAACATTGACCTGAATAAGTCAGGAAAGTCACTTTAGAATCAAAGGCTTTGTGTGGGCTGAATGCCTGATATGTTGTATTTTAAATCCTCACAATTACTTTTTTTTAGGTTATAGTATTATGCCATAACTGGCAAGGAATCATGTTTATAGCTTATTTCCAAATTTTATTAATATGAAGAGTGGGGAAGCCTATGGCGTAGTAAAGGGAGTGATAGAGCAGAACCTCCACAGATCCATGAAATATGCGATCTCCGGATTCATAGGCTTCCTCATGGTTGAATTCATAACCTATGTGCTGTTCCATCTTGCGGAACTGCCAAACCTTCTAGCAGTTACCCCGGCTTTTCTTTCAGGGATCGCAATAGAATTTTCTATGGATGAATTCTGGACTACACGGAACCAGGGGGTGCACACGGCAGGCGCTTCTGCATTCCTTTACAGAATGGGGAAATTTGAAGTGCTGAACCTCGCCGGCGTTTCAATTGCCGTAGCTATCCAGTACATCCTCTTCGCCCTCTTTGCACTCAGCCCGTTGCTGGGCAACATATTCGGTTCCGCCTTCGCTTTCCCGATAAACTACTATATTCAGATGAGGAGCACATGGAAGATCAGGGTGGTTTGAATTTCATCACTTGCATTGACGGGCAATCGTTTTTCTGGAGTGAAAATTATTGCTTTTCCTCTTTGCCCTTGTCCTTCACGAAGAAATGGTAAAGATAATCCATCTTGACCTCAAGGTCATCCATTTTCCTGTTTATTTTCGGAAGCTCCTCAGTCATGGTTTTTTCCATCCTGTCTACCCTTTCACTGAGGTTTCGCACTTCCTCCTGGATGTCCTGGCCTGATTTTGTCTCCGTGGGCGTGAATTTTACGGCTGCTTCTTCCTTTGGAGCCGATTCTGCATAATTTCTCCGCATGGTTCCTGTCAACTCAAGGCTGTCCATTTTGTAATCTGTTGCAGCTGGGTACCTCATGAAAATATAGTTGGCAAGTGAATTGCCTTCCGCAAGCGCAGCGATGCATTCGTTTGTTGCAATTTCCTTGTCCAGGCCATTGGAAAATGTTACTGTTATCTTGGTCATCTGGCAGATTGGATATTCCAGAGTCCTGATCTTTTCTTCAGTGCGATTCAGGAGATCAGCAAATATGCTAAAAGGTATCTTTCCACGTGAACGTTCGATCTCGTTTTTAAGGAATTTCAGTTTCCTGTAAAAATTGGTGGAATCAAGGCGCATGCGGAGATCGTTATGATCTGCCATTTCTGTCCAATCATCTACGTAACCAAAAAGGTTAGCTATGTAAATCTGAAATTTCCATGGCTTACAGCCTATTGCAAACCCGTGTTGAGCGAATATATCTTCTTCCTCATATCCTTCCTGTCAGGGTTCACCTTTATTATCCCATCCTTAAGCAACTCCTCAAGTGAAGTCTGGAGGGTTTTTCTGTTCATCCCGGTAAGTTCCAGTATCCCAGCCTGATCTATTGGTCCGTGATTGGCTACAATGTAATAGACAAATTTGTTCGAAGGTGGGCCGGACACTTTAACGGTGGTGTCCAGAATGCCGAATGTATCCCCACGCATTCCTCTCCTCTGTGTTTCCAGTGCGGCGACGCTGTTCATGGACACATTGCCGAGGTTAACGCCGGGGCCAAGCCTGATCACCAATTCTATCTGCTGCCTTTCTATTGGCGCCTCGAACATTATCTTCTCCTTAGGACTTTCATCCATTATCCTGTTCACCCAGTCCCACTTGATCTCCCCAAGGTCGTCAAATATCTCTACGCTCTTTCCAGATTCACGGCCTTCAACAATTATGAATCCCGGTTCAAGATCACTGGCTTCCCCTATCTTCTGCACAGTCTCATCCAGGCTCAGTTGGTTTCTCGGGTTCTTCTTCCCCACTTCAACGTTGAGGTGCAGCCCGTTTGAGTGGGCGAATTCAGCAATCCTCTTCTTTATCCTGTCTGGCATGTCTGATACGCCCTCGCTGATTTCAATGGAGTTGAATCCAATGTCTTTCACTTTGAGTAGAGAGTCATCGATCTTTCCCTTTAACACAGCCATTTCCAGCAGGGTCCCTCCGTGCGATACGGTCATGCCAGAGTTCCGGTATTTCTGGATCCGTTCCGACAAAGCCTTCTCAGATAGGAGCATGGAGAGCGTCCAGCCAATCTTCACATAAGTTATGTAATCAGAAAGGTCTGGAATTATTTCCCAGGGAACTGCTGAAAACCTGTCGATGACCATGGTTGATCCGCCGGCTTCCCAGATCCTGTTTGCACCAAGATATTCCTCCAGGAATTTTTCAGTCATAGGCAATGGATTCAACAGATGCGGATATTTAAATGTTCAATCTATGTGTAATATTGACATATTAATGGCTAAAAATTCCCGAATCTATCTTTCCATATACTGATTTGAGATAGTAATTTCAACTATATGTTAAGCTCTGAACTTAAGGGTAAAATTGCGCAGGCCCAAGACACCCTGATGTCGATAGGCAAAAGGTATGGGAAAGAGTCCGTTTTCACCACCAGCTTCGGCGCAGAAGATATGGTTATTACTGACATCATAAAATCTCTGGATATGGATATTGAGGTGGCTACAATAGATACAGGAAGGTTCCACCAGGAAACTTATGAATTCATTGACATGGTTGTGCAGTTTTACGGCCTCTCCCTGAAGACATATTTCCCCGAAAGCAGGGAAGTGGAATCCATGATAAACAGGAAAGGCCTCAATCTCTTTTATTATTCAACCGAAAACAGGAAGATGTGCTGCAATGTGAGGAAGGTTGGGCCCTTAAACAGGATACTGGAAGGCAGAAAGGCGTGGATAACAGGATTGAGGGCAGAACAGAGCAAATTCAGGCAGAAGATGCAGAGAATAGAGGAGGACCCTGTGAGAGGAATAGTGAAGGCAAATCCCTTAATCAACTGGAAATCTTCAGATGTCTGGGCTTACATCAGGGATAAGGGTGTGCCTTACAACAGGCTTCACGACAAGGGATACCCAAGTATTGGATGTGAACCATGCACCCGGGCAATACTGCCGGGCGAGGATGAGAGGGCTGGAAGATGGTGGTGGGAGAGCGATGTGAAGGAGTGCGGCCTGCACCTTTCCAGCCAGGAAATTTCAAACATTCACTTAAAGGGGGTCCGGTAAAATGCTCCCCTTGCCGCATGGTGGAAAACTTGTTTCAATCCCTGACATGGATCTCGAAAAATTTTCAATGAAAGAATTAGAACATAGCCTGGAAATTTCATATGAGACTGCAATCACGATCCTTGGCATAAAAAGCGGAATTCTCAGCCCTTTGAAAGGCTTCCTGGCATATTCCGACTATATTGCTGTCATGAGAAACCAGAGGCTAGATAATGGGCTGCCATGGTCAATACCCACATTGCTTACTGTGCATAATGAAACATCTATTTCCTTAAAGGAAGGCGAGCATGTAATATTGGCCCATAACCGTGTTCCCATTGCTGAACTTGAAATTTCGGATATTTTTGAGTTAGATAAGCAGTCCCTCAGCAAGTCAGTCTTTGGAACATTGTCGCCCGATCACCCGGGTGTCCAAAAAATCAACTCTTATGGTAACATGGCCATAGGTGGAAGGCTTGTTACTGCGAATTATGTTTCGTATCCCTTCAGTGAAATGACTGTTTTTCCCGAGGAAACTAGAAAGCTGTTCAATACGAAAGGTTGGAAGAGTGTTACAGCCTTTCAGACAAGGAATGTTCCACACAGGGGGCATGAGGAAATACAAAGGCTTGCCATGAGAAATAGCGACGGCCTCTTCATCAATCCCGTAATAGGGAAAAAGAAAGCCGGGGATTATACAGATGACGCAATTCTTTCTTCCTACAGGGCACTGATAGATTACTATTATCCGAAAGACCGTGTGTTGATGACACCTTTGCATTATGAAATGATGTACGCAGGGCCAAGGGAGGCGGTTATGCACGCAATAATGAGGAAGAACTACGGCTGCACACACTTCATTGTGGGAAGGGACCATGCAGGAGTTGGCGATTTCTACGGCCCTTATGATGCACAGAAAAACCTTTCCAGTTTTAATGACCTTGGCATAGAGATAGTCCCTTACCAGGAAACCTTTTACTGCAAGAGATGCGAACAGCTTGTCACTGATAAAGAATGCCCGCATTCTCAGGAACAGAAGGAACATTTCAGCGGAACAGGTCTAAGGAAAATCATACTCTCCAATGGATCTCCTCCCAGGGAACTTATGCGGGAGGAAGTTTTCCATGCAATAAAATCAATAAAGGATCCATTTGTCCATTGATGCAGTCATCATTTTTATGAACGACAATCGTCAACACGTTTCCTATTACAGAATGATATACAAATCGTGAATGCTTTCTCAGTGCATCTTTAGGCACATCAAACAGTGCGGCCCTAGCGGTGCCTAACTCATCATCCGAGAAGGATTTCCCAGAAGCGATTTGAATCGCATCAGCTGCCTGTTTGTAGCGCTTCCGCTCAATATTCCATCTTGGGGACTCCGGTATTGTTACCCTAAGAACTGCGCCTATGAGTGCGGGGATGGCAGTTGAACCAAGCATGATTCTCCACTCAATAGCAGTTGCACCCATGGTTATGAAGAGTAAATATCCGACGATCCATGCGACTATTCCGCCAAGAGTGAAGCCAACCCATACATATGTAAGCCCTTTGCCTCTGGAAGCAGCTGGCATAAATTCTGAAACCAGGGTCATTGCAGCAGGATAGTCTGCCCCTGTAACAAAACCCAAAAGGAATCTCACAGCGTATAACTCCGGGACTGTTGTTACGATGGCCGAAACCAATCCCAGCACTGCCGTGATAGACAGGGTCGAAATGAGCATAGCCCTTCTTCCAATCTTGTCCACGAGGAAACCCATGGAGAAAACTCCAAAAATAGCCCCAAAGAACAGCAACGATGCCGTAAGGGAGAAGTTCGCCTTCGAGACCAGAAAATTTGGTATGATGCTGAAAGTGCTTGCCCCTAAAACCTGAATCACATACAAATCCGTAAAAGCCCCGAGGCTCCCAACCATGGCAATTTTCCGATGGAACTTGCCGTAGGTGGCATTATTCAGGGCTGCAAGGGGACCTAATCTTTCCCCTATATGGCTGTCATTTTCACTCATGATAACCTCATGGGTCCCACACATTAAATATACTAATGAATTTCTATTAGAAAATATTATACGAGATATTACATGAAATCCTCCTTGGGATTGTTAAATCCCAATTTTAAAGTATATGAAAGGTTAAAACGGATATCAACGATAAATGAAAAATTGCTTTGAATACTATATTTAATGAAGTTTTAAAAAAATTAATGGAATTTTTTTCACGTAAAGAAAATTAATGAAGTTTTACACTTTCGAGCTCTGACTGTATTCTTGTGAACCTCAACTTACGTCGGTGAGGTATTGATATAACTCTGGTTTCCTATCTCTGAACATGAATCTCTTAGTTCTAGCCTCATTAAGATCTTCGAGATTCAGTTCTACAGTTGCACAGGCTTCCTCCAGCTCCATTTGCTTTAGAACCCTTCCAAATGGGTCACAGAAGATCGAATGGCCAGCAAATTCATAATGTTCTGAATCCGTTTTGCCAGTTTGTCCAACGCCTACGACAAAGACCTGGTTTTCGTAGGCTCGTGTTCTACAAACAAATGTCCATGTTTCTCGTAGGGAGCCAGGAACTCCCGATGGAAGGAATATTATTTCCGCCCCTTTAATGGCCAGAGTTCTTACTGTCTCTGGGAATTCTCTGTCATAGCAAATAGCAATCCCTATCTTTGTTTTGCCTAAGTTGAATATTGGGAATGAGTATCCTGGCCTGAAGTAGAATTTCTCCCAACCGGTAAAGGACCATGGAATGTGTGTTTTACGATATGCGCCCTTTAAATCTCCGTCGTTCGATATAACGGCTGCTGAGTTGTAAAATACACCAGGTTTTTCCCGTTCAAAAAAGGGAATAATCAAATTAACGTCAAGTTCTTTGGCCAATTTCTGCATAATTCTGATTGTCTTGCCTTCAGTAGATTCAGCCAGTTCGAAATACTTGGCATCTACATGGTTTACATGGCAAAAATAGCCAGTGTTGAATAACTCTGGTAAACATATAATTTCAGAACCCTGCGACTTTGCTTCCCTTATGAAATTTGTAGCGATTTTAATATTGTGTTCCCAGTCCCCAATACGACTGTTCATCTGAATAGCAGACACTCTTACTTTAGGTTCCACCATTATGCTACACCTAAAAGGTATTTGGGATTATCTTTCGTCATAGAATCTATGTCCTTAGAAGTAAAGCCCATTTCCTTCAGCCAGCTGATAAACATCCTCATGCCTTCGGCCATATTTGGGTATGTCTTCCGGCCAGAATCCGTTGATATTATGCATTTAGAGGGGCCTATTTCTTTCAGGGATTCTACCATCAATTCAGGATCCTGCCTCACACTAAGGTACGAATCCAGCATACTGTAACCAAGGGTATGCTCTATTATAGCACCGCTTTTGGATGCTACTTTCTGTTGGTCAAGGGTCATACCGATGTTTGGTGTTACAGGGTGGGTAACCATCATTTTTCTAATGCCCATATCATGGGCCTCATTGATTACTGCAATCGATTCTTTTGGGGAAATATGGCCGGTGGCGAGACACACGTCACTTTCTTTTATTATTTTAAGTATCTCAATAACCTCGTCCCTAATTTTCTCAGACCCTTCTTTGAACAGGGAAATGCCCTTATCGACAGCCCCATCGCTAATTGGTGTGGCAAAATTAAAGACTCCTCTTTTAAACATTTCGTAAGAATGTCGAGAGTTTCTCACAGGCATCCATACTATTTTCCCTCCCATTCTTATGCTTGAAATCACGGCCTCTGCATTAAGGCCCCCCATAGTAAAGTCGGTAGTTATTCCCCCGAATACAAGCAAATTTGGAAAAGTCTTTCTGATCATAGTGGCCCATTCAGCGGTGCTCGTGAAAAGTCCTTTCATAACAAACCCCCCCATATTTACAGAATCAGCCAACTTTGCAAGTTCCATGAAATCCATTAGCCTATCAGCAGGTTCTGGTCCGCTATGAATATGCATGTCTATTACTCCTTTTAATTCCTCATACATTTCAATTCACCCAATCTTTAATAATACAAAAAAGAAAATTTTAAAAATTTTTAGGAAACTATCTCCTCTAATACCATATTGTTTGTTTCCCTCCCAAGAGAAACGGCTACAATCACTGAAACGATGAGGAGAACGGCCATTACTGCAAACGGTAGGAATTTTACTCCATAGTATATCTCATAAACAAAGAAAACAGGGAGTACAATTCCTGCAAAGGTTCTTCCGATCGTTTCAACCGTTGCACTACCAGTTTGTCTAGCTTTTGTTGGAAAGTGTTCTGCAGTCCATGGTTTGAGCGCTGCATACACGGATAGACCAAAGAAACCAAGCAATATGCCTCCGACCAGTTGTAGATCGAAATTGATTGCAGAACCAATTAAGATTACAGATATTGCTTCAATTATGTAATACACCAGAAGAATTGGCTTTCTGCCGAATCTGTCGGCAAGGTGACCTGTGATTAAGTTACCAACTATGGATGATGCAAAAATGACAGCCACAAATTCAAAAGCTCGAATCTGTGTAAATCCATAACTACTTTTGAGTACTGATGGCAAGTAAGTAGAAGCTATGTAAAATGGCCAAATATTACTCATCCAAGCGAAGGCGAGAAACAATATCGGTATTAAGAATTTAATTTGTGCGAGGTCCCTGAATGGAAACTTTGCTTTTGTTTCGGAAACATCAGGAAGTTTCGCTATAATAGGTAATTCGCCAATATTGAGTGATCCCTTTACCTCTACCTCTATCTGGTTCATCAATTTCGAAGCTTCATCCTTAAATCCGTGGCTTTCCAGCCACCTGGGTGATTCAGGCAGGTACTTGTATATCAGGGGTGTTAGAAGGAAGGAGGCGCCAGCAACAAAGAGTGAGACTCTCCACGCAATATCTGATGGTAACTGAGGATAAAGAAGCAATCCTATAGCAGGGGCAAGAAAATACCCCAATTGAAGTCCCA
>JAJZKS010000042.1 GCA_021850835.1 Thermoplasmata archaeon | reverse complement strand
CATGTTCAAGAACACCGGGACGGGGTCGACTGGAATGTCTATTTCGAAAAACTCTTTGCAATATTCAAAGAATGCATCAGGGTGACAAAGTATGGTGGCAGAATAGCAGTCAATGTCCAGCCTTTGTACTCAGATTTCATTCCTGCTCATCACATAATCTCAGATTTCTTCATGCGGAACAGGATGATCTGGCGGAACGAGATCCTCTGGGAAAAAAACAACTACAACGCAAAATACACCGCCTGGGGCAGTTGGAAGAGCCCCAGCAACCCTTACCTGAAATATACATGGGAATTCATCGAGGTGTTTTCAAAGGGAGACCTCAAGCATCCTGGAAATAGTGCACTTTCCGATATAACAGATACGGAATTCAAGGAATGGGTCAACGCGAGATGGAGCATAGCTCCGGAGAAGAAAATGAAAGAATACAATCATCCTGCAATGTTTCCTGAAAAACTTGCCGAGCGCGTCATAAAACTGTTTTCGTTTCAGGAGGATATTGTGCTTGATCCGTTCAATGGTGTGGGAACAACGACAAAAGTTGCGAGCAGGCTGAATCGCCATTATGTTGGCTTTGATGTATCAAAGAAGTACGTGGACATTGCCATAAAGAGGCTCGAGGATCAGTCTTGAATCAGGCAAAGTAATAAAAAATCACATTACGGCAAGACTTGACCCAATTTTGACATTTCCATTCACAGTAGCAAGGACAACAGAGGTACCCCCGCCATTTACAGTTCCAACAAGCTGCCTGATGTTGGAAACAGAGGAATCGCAGGTTATGCCGGATATTGACACAGCACCGTTTACTGTGGTAGCTGAAATGCTGAGGTTTGAGCCTGGATTAGCGTAATAGTTCACATTCCCGTTGGTGGTTGACAGAGAAATGGAGCCATTTGTAGTGGCTCCGGCAACTGTAAGCTGAACATTGCCATTTACTGCACTGCTTGTGATGGCGGCAAAAGAGTTTACTGAAATGTAAGTGTTTCCATTGGTATCCTGGGTGTTTATATTGAGCACATTCTGGCCCATGACGTTAATCTGCCCATTGGTTGTCTCCACAGATAACACTTTGACCACGTTTGGCACATCTGATGTTATTGCACCATTCTGCAGGCTAATAGTGAGCGCGTTGGAAGTGATGGTGGAGGGGATGTACACATTTGCAACTGCATTTGCACCCCAATACTGTGGCGTTTCCAGTTGAATTTCATAGGTATTGTTGACCGCTGTAACATCAATCTTCGCAAATGCTTTCAGGAAAAAGCTGGTGTTAACGTTGAGTGTTGCCCTCAGGCCGTTATCTGTGGTTGGGATCACATTCACTGCACAATTGCCTGAAGTTACCGTAAGGGTATAATTGGGAAGAGGGTTGTATGTACTGGATATATCTGATGCCGAGCTGCTTGGATTCCATGTGAAAGGCTCAAAGTAGCTCGAGAAAAAAGCGGATGCCAGCACTATGCTTGCCGATGCCACAAGCATGACTACGAAAATGGCCTTGAGGGTCAGCATCAATTTCCCCTGCTGGTTCATGGCTACTCCTTCTTTGCTCTTGCAATTTCGTTAAGTTTGTCCTCTATGTAGGAAAGCCTGCTATCTATGCTGGAAGGAGCATATGGCCTTGATTCCCTGTTTTCTCCCAGTACCTTGGAGACAGCCACAAACCAGAAGATAGTTGCGAAAAACACGGCGGCGAATGCCACTCCTAAGCCGCTTACGCCGCCATAAATGGCACCAACTATAACAAAAACTGACATGGCTACCCAGATTGGAATGCTAAGGGCCATTGCAAGCTTAACCCTGTCATCTGGCATTTAAGTCCCTCATGCAGGTTATGGCCATGGACAAGCAGCACTCGCTGCTCTTCTGGGATGGGTCCATGGCTCTCTGCCTGCAATTAAATAATCCTGTACTTTATTTGACCGTTTACCCTAATGCCTTAGCAGTTGGCATTATAGAAATTTGATTGGTTAAATATCGAATAAAGCTAGGCCCCATATCTGAGATAAATTTCCAGTTTATTCTTCACTATCCCTGATTTCCTTCAGTGCTTCACGGTCCCTGCAGTAAAGGTATGGGGCAAGGTCCAGGGATGGTGGTGATTTTTCAAGCAGCCTGCTGTAAACTCTCCTGAGATTTTTGTCAACCTCATCGCAATACCCTTTCCACGTTACGCCAAGTGATTCCACATACATCTTCTCAATTCCAGTTGCAATTTCATGTGCATAGGGGTATTCATATCCATTATCCGACATCCATTTCTCAGGCAGTTCATGATGCAGGCCGATACTTTCCACTGTGCTTACATTCTTGCCTTCGACGGTGAAAAACTTAGGGAAATGCTCGTCGAGGTAGATGGTCTTTCCGTCCATTGAATAGCCGCCGGTATATTTTATGTCAAATTTCAGGCTTACCCTGACATCCTCCGCACTTTTCTTTTCCGAAACTTTGCCAAGAGGTTTCCCGTCAAGTGAAACACTGTCGCCCTCTACCGTCAATAGAGAACCTACCTTTGGAAGTGAATCAGCTTTTACCTTCACATAAGATGGTTCCTTGAATTCAATCGCCATTACATTGAAGCTGTGCCCGTTGGCACTTCTGTCCTTGATGTGCTCAACGACCCTGTAAGTTCCCATGTAAAATATAAGCAGCGTAGAGATAATTATTTTTCTGTATAGAGAGGACTGTTTTCTTTGCGCAACTTGGAGATCCGCCAACACTAAAGTTTGAAATAAGAGATTTAGCTCTTTAATAGAAATGCAACTAAACGGGCTAGAACTAGAAAACCAGGCAAAACGGGCAAAGCAGTTCCGGTCCCAGCACAGGCTCGGGAATTTCTTCGTGATACCGAACGCATGGGACGTCCCAAGCGCACGGTTGTTTGAAGAAGTAGGGTTTTCATCAGTTGCAACATCCAGTGCAGGTATGCTTGTGTCACTGGGATACATGGACGGGGAATCTATTCCATGGAGCGAGTTTATTACCACTGTGCGAAAGATATCTTGTGTTCTATCTGTCCCACTGAGTGTCGACATGGTCTCAGGTTTTGGGAGTTCTGAAGAAGACGTCGTAAGGTCTGTAAGAGAGGTAATTGAAGCAGGCGCGGTTGGCCTGAACTTAGAAGACTCAATTCCTTTGAGTAATGAACTCTACGATCCTGAGGAACAATGCAGGAAAATTACTTCCATTAGGCATCTCGCAGACGAACTGGGTATTAGTTTCGTAATAAATGCCAGAACAGATGCATTTGTACATGACAAAGGATCAGAATCGGAACAAAGGCTTGAAAATGCAATTTCCAGATCTAAAAAGTATATGGAGGCAGGTGCAGATTGCATTTACCCCATGGGTTTAACTGACAAGAGTTTAATTTCACAATTTGTTGAATCCGTTGAAGCACCTACCAATCTGATGATTAGAAATGGACTGCCCACCATCGCTGAATTAAAGCAAATGGGTATAACTAGACTGAGTTTCGGCCCCGGGGCTTCTTATGCTGCCATGGGACTCCTCTGGCGGATTGGCAAGGAAATATTGGAACAGGAGAAGTACGAGACGCTGCTGGATGGTGCGGTGAGTTATGAATTCCTGAACTCGCTTGCAGTAAAACGGGATTTGAAAGAACATGGCAAAAAGCCTGCCTGATTCTTCTCTTTGCAGGAAACTACTGAAAATAGGTTTATTCAGCAGAATCGAGATAAAAATAATGCCAGAATAAAGTGCTTCTCTGGCCTGTAACTCATTATACTAACTGAAGGTGGAAGGATCAAATACTGTTCTTATGAAGACGATCTTCCCGCCTTTTACCTTATACCAAGAACTCATGTAAACTATTTTTTCTGGTGTGACAAAGTCATAAAGGAGACACGCGTCCTCTCCTTCGACAAACATTTTCTGTATAGAGTAGTTGCCCTGATACCGTTTCAGCATATTGGTAAATTCCTTTGGTTTTCCGAATGTCTCTCCTGCTGGGCCGATGATTTTCACGCTCCCATCAATTAAGATGCTTGCTTGGTCATATTTCTTTGAATCCAGGGATTCGATGTAACTCAACACGACTCTCTTTGTTTCTTCCCCTATCTGTTCCATTTTATTCACCATTTCACCATAACAAGATTTCTACCTTAAATGTCAACTGGCTTTGCTTCTTTCACTGGCTAACTATTAGTACTATTTTACCTGTGTTGTGGCCTGCGATACCTGATATGAAAGCATCCTTAGCTTGACTAAGAGGATAAGTTCCTTGCACAACAGGTTTTACAATGCCTGAGTCCACTAGCCTTGCAATCTCTCTCAACTCATTTCCATCGGGTTTTACGAGCATTGAGATCCCTTTCACCCCATATTTCCTTTCCAGATCTTCATTAGTATCGTCTGCAACACTGACAACCGTACCTCCCCTTTTCACTGTTCTGTAAGACCTGTTAAGAGTTTCTCCTCCTACTGTATCTAGGACAAGATCAACTTCCCGAACCACGTCTTCGAATTTCACCGAGTTGTAATCTAAGACCTTGTCAGCTCCAAACTGTCGTACTATGGCCTCTTTTCCCCTTGAACAAGTTGCAATAACATTAGCCTTTTTCCAGTGTGCCAATTGGACAGCAAGGGAACCCACTCCACCAGCTGCTCCATGTATGAGGCAGGATTGGCCTTCAGAGAGATTCCCATAGTCAAAGAGAGCTTGCCAGGCAGTCAGGCCAGAAAGGGGCAAGGATGCCGCTGAAACATGGTCAATTGTAAATGGCTTCAATGCAATATTCGCACCTTCAATTGCCACATACTCAGCTGCTCCGCCATCCCGCCAGAAATTCAAGAGTCCATACACTTCATCCCCTATCTTAAGGTTCTTTACATCATCAGATACTGATTGGACTTTTCCAGATATTTCGAAACTGGGGATTACGGGGAATCGTTCCTTCCCATGGATATCACTATATGAAGAATTCCAGGTTAGTTCAGTGGGTGTAATGGATGCTGCATAGACCTTGATTAGAACTTCTCCGTCTGATATGGAGGGAATATCAACCTCCTCATAGATCAGGTTCTCTGGTCCGCCCCTTGAGTACATTCTCACTGCTTTCATTTTTCCAGATTCAATTTTTGTTGCCATCAAACAGATGTATCCGGAACAGGGCAAAAGTATTATGACACAAATTCACCATTTATGTTCAAGTTAGACATGAATAGAATAGATTTGACACAAAATGCAACCAACCTTGTAAGGCTTGCAATTGAACGGGATGGTGTTGTGAGAAATGCCTTGTCTAGAGGTATTGTTAATACCCGGGCACTGGCAAGGGAAATAGAATTAAAGTCGAACGGCACAGCAACCTTCGATGCTATCCTGAGCGCCATAAGAAGGTATCCCGTCATGAGTGCTCTACATGAGAGTAAAGAAGTTGGCAATGCGATACTGAGACTCTCTCTGAAAAATAGAATTGCAGTGATTTCAATGAAAAACAGCAATGAACTGCAGAAAGCTATCCTTAGATTTTCCGGTGAAATTAACTCCGCTGCGGGCGAGACATTCAGATTGGTTACAAATATGGACAATGCAAGTGTCACCATAGATTCCAAGAATCTCGAAAGATTTGAATCGTTCATTTCTGATTCTCAAGTAAACAGGAAAATTGCAGGATTGGCTGAGATAGTCGTGGAAATGTCAATCGAGATTGAAAAAATACCTGGGGTACTTTCGGCAATTGTCACAGAACTTTCCATAAATAGCATAGCAATTAGGCAGTTTACAACAATCGGGCCGGGAAGGATGATAATCCTAGTGTCTGAGACTGATGCAACCAGAGCATTTGAAGCACTGGAAAATATGGATAAAACCTGACATGAATAAACCTTTTGGCAAAATATTCTTCTTCCCTACATAAGGTTAATATTTGCCAATTCAGGTTTATCATCTGAACTAAGATGGCACTAAGCAAAGGCGCAAAGGTTGCAATAGCTGCCGTTGTGGTAGTCTTGATAGCCGTTGTGGCCTATTCACTGATCCCTTATGTAGCAACCACACAGGTCAAAGACCTGAAGAATAACCAGACAACCTATATTTATGGAACAGTACAAAGCAGGTTTTCCGTTGGAAATTTCAGCGGTTTCAAGCTAAATGATTCATCAGGGTCTGTATTCGTTGTCTGGAATGGAACACTTCCCTCCGATGGAAGCAAAGTCATGGTTCACGGCACTTTCAGGGAAATATCGCCTGCACTCTTCGGCCTGAGTTATTTCGAAGCTACTAGTGTTATCCCATGGCCTATTTAGGAATACTATTTTGAAAGATTATGTGTGTTTCCAGTTAAAAAATTCACATTTCTTACATTTTAATTGAACGTTTGATGACATTTGCCTTAAGTTTTGAGTAAAATTTAATTATGGGCCGAATGTTCATCCACTTTAAAGGTTATAATCCGATGGTTGAAACAAAAGGTTTTGAACGATTGACCAGGGTAGCAAACGCACCCACACTTGCACTGCTCGGCCTCAACGGGGCATTAGGTTCTGCTATACTATTTGACGTGGCAGGCATAACTGCTTCAGCCGGGCCCGCTGGGCTGATTTCTTTTCTGATTGGCGCTTTGATGTTTTCAGCACTTGCACTGAGCCAGCTGGAACTATCACGCACTTTTCCTGAGGCCGGTGCGCCAAGCAGGTACACACTCTATACCCATGGGCACTTTGCCAACCTGATTAACACATTTTCCAATGTTGTCTGGTATATCTTCATAGCTCCCTTTGAAGCGTTTGCAATAATAGAAGGGCTTAACCTCTATTTCCCGTATTTCATTTCAGCCGCAGGTTACCCCACATATCCCGGTGGTATTCTAGGAATAGCGATCACGCTTCTTTTCATTCCATTGAATTACTTCGGTTCACGGGTCATGGGGAGATCAAATTTCCTGGCCGGGCTCTTAAAAGTAATCCTGTATGCAATTCTTGGTATTGGCCTTCTAGTTGCTGTACGCGACCCTCCCAATTTCACGCAGTTTGGCGGATTTTTCCCTAATGGTGCAGCCGGCGTCCTTTCAGCCTTGCCACTTGTGATGTTTACATATGCTTCGGCAAGGATAGTCGCCGATTATGCAGAAGAAGCAACTTCTCCAGGTGTCTTGAGAAATGCCTTTGTCTGGCTAGTATTTGGGCAACTAATATTCTACGTTCTGTTCGAGTATGTATTCATAGCAGGGATTAACTGGGTAAAACTAGGCATCAGCCCTGGAGACTGGGGATCATTGGGTACCATTTCTTCCAACCCATTCATCCTAATTGCAACAAACTCCAACCTTCCTTTTCTCATAGGGATTGGAATCTTCATAGGAATTGTGATGCCCTTCCTTACTGGATTTGTGTACCTCGGTGGAGGTTCACGGGTATTGCTTGCTGCTAGCAGATCAGGATATGTAAGCAAAGTTCTGTCAACCATAGACAGCAAATATAAAACACCGAACTACGCCGTGCTCGTATTTGCAATTGTAGGTGCAATACTAGCTTTTGTTTCCGCACCGGTTCATTCCATTTTCAGCATAATTGATTACGCTCTGGTGGGAGGTTACATAGCCTACTCATTCTCTGCGGTTTCCATGTTTGCCGCAAGGAGACAGGGCCTGACAAAACAGAAGGTGCCACTGGGCAATGTTACAGCTGTAGCTGCATTTGCCACAGGCGGCTTGATAGTGTTCTGGAGCGGATGGCCATCAGTTCCGTATTCGGTGGGAATCATAGCCATTGCAGTTGCAGTATTCGCAGTCATCTTCAAGGTAAGGGGACACGTAAAGAATTCCCTTTGGGCAATACTTTACATCGCTTTCCTGCTTGCAATGACATATATTGGGGATGTAGGTGCCTTGTCCATAATACCATTCTATTACTCGTCACTGACGGTACTGATAGTATCAGTAGCAGTGTTCTTCCCCTTGGGGGTATTGTCAGCACTTAACCCGGAGCAGGCAGGCAGCATGGTTAAACAATATTCAATAGCATCTGCCATGGAAGGAGCAGAAAAGGAATGAGACTGAGTGGTACAGCTATGGAGTACCTCAAGGAAGCATCACTTCCTTCCAGTTTTGCTCCGGACAAATACCAGACAGAGCTTAATAACATTATAAAGGACTTCAGGAAAGTCGAGAAACCGGATGTGGGCATACTGGGAATACCATTCGACACCACTTCTATCTGGTCGGCAAGGAAGGGAAGCGCTGGAGCGCCTGCTGAGGTCAGGAGAATGTTCCAGTTCCTTGGATCCTACGAACCTCAAATCAATGTGGACATCTCCAGGGGCATTGATATAGTGGATTTTGGGGATATTGATGTTCTGCATACCAATGTGATGGAAACCTATAGGAGGGCGGAGATTGTTGCCTCTGAAATATTTCAAAGTGGCATGTCCCTTGCAGTAATTGGAGGGGACCATGGAAACACTTATGCCACTGTCAAGGCACTATGCAAGGAAACTAAGGGAAAAGTTGGACTCATAAACGTTGATGCCCATCCTGACGTGAGGGAATCCCACCACGGAGAGATTTCCTCCGGCACACAATTCAGGAAACTCCTTACAGACATAGAGAACCCTGTCAGGTTTGAGAACTTCGTTGAAATAGGCATGAGGGGTTGGGAGAACAACCTTGCAAACCAGAAGTTCCTTGACGACAATAAGATCAGGTACATCACGGCCATGGAATTCAAAGAGAGGGGAACAAAGGACGCAATAAGGGAAATGCTAGAAATCGTACTGGATGGCACAGAGGCAGCATACCTGAGCTTTGACATTGACGGCCTGGATATCTGTTATGCACCAGGAACCGCGGCTCCGACCCCTGGAGGGCTTTCATCTAGCGATTATCTACAGATCGCCTATGAATTCGGGAAACAGAAGATATCTAGAGCCATGGACATTATGGAAATATCCCCGCCGTTTGACTCCAACAATATAACAAGCATTATGGGCGCATACCTGATTGCGCAGTTCCTAGGAAGCATAAAAAAGCGGA
Source organism: Thermoplasmata archaeon (assembly GCA_021850835.1). The sequence goes on along the minus strand of JAJZKS010000042.1, from coordinate 958 downwards.
AGTCTGGGCAGTAAAATTTGACTCAGAACCCTCATTATTTTTTTGCCACTTATTGTCGGAAAGAACCTTTCAAATTCCTCAATTTTAATCTTTTCACAAGAACAGGCGTTTAATGCTTCGCAGAAAGTTTCTGCATTGTTCACTAGGCACAGTGTTTAAAGAGGGCTGCGACTGACACTGTTTCTTCGTTGTGATATCTTTCTGAAGAGGACGAGGAAGAGTAATGCTATGAGGAAACTGACCACGGAAAGCACAATCCAGGAAAGACTTGGCTCAGCAACCGTAGCTGAAAGGAGAAATGTTCCAACAAGTGGCCTGAATGGGTTTATCAGGCTAGCAATCGAGGAATTGAAGCCAAGGTAACTTCCACGGTTCTTCTCCGGAGCAATCTTCGTGATCAGGGAAGTAGATGCGGGTGACGCTATGTTTTCTCCGAAAGTCAACAGAACCGCTGCCATAGCGATCACAAGGTAGAATGAGGTCTCTGCGAATATAAGATAGGCTATGGAATAGAACATGAGCCCGAGAATTATCCTTATGGAATCTCTCATATTCCTCAAGAGCTTGTTTATTGGCGTCTGGAAAGCGATTACAACAGCACTGTTAATGGCAAAGAGGATTGTAATGCTAAATGGGCTGAAATGATTCACCGATGACATATACAGCGGAGTCAGGGCACTCTCGAACATGCCGGTGAAAAACCATCCGAACGATGTAATCAGAGAAATTGCAATGAAAAATGTATCTCTGAATGGCAGCACAATTTTCCGCTTAGTCTGGTTATCCCCTTCTGATACTGCTGTAGTTGGTGAGGTTTCCGGAATACGGAAATAATAGAGGATTCCTTCAGTTACATACCCGCCGAAAGAAAGCAGGAAAATGAAAGCATAGTTAAACTGGGAAAGAAAACCTCCGGCAACGAGCCCGATTCCGATCCCAAGGTTAGATGCTATGCGAA
>JAJZKS010000041.1 GCA_021850835.1 Thermoplasmata archaeon | reverse complement strand
TGAATTGTTGATCTCTACGCGCCCCTCAATCTTCCTTATTTCATTCTCATTTCTGTTGAGGGCATCCACTATCTCTCTAGATTTTTCAGATATTTCCGCCTCCACTGCCCTGAGCTTTGCAAGTTCCTCGTTTTCAACCCTCGCTTCCAATTCAGAGGATTTTCTCTGGTCCTGGAGCTTTGAAATATCCTCGGTCATCTCCCTGTTCTTCAGCTCAAGTTCCTGTATCCTCTCATTGAGGTTACCAATGTCTGCATTTATCCTGCTGAGTTCGGAAGAAAACTCTGTCTCCTTCTCCCTCAGGCCGGAAAGGGCCTCTTCCAGTGCAGTTTCCCTCTCTGCATATTTTGGAGAAAGTTCTCTGATCTCCTCAAAGAGTTTTGCCTTCTCCTGGTCAAGCCCGCCTGCCTGATCCTGGAGAGCTTTGATCTTCTGGTCTATGATCCTGATGTTCTCTTCAGATGCCTTGAGGTCCTGGGTAAGTTTCCCAATGCTTTCATTGAACTGTTCAAGCTGGATCTTACCTTCATCTGAAATCTTCCTGTACTGCTGGAGCTCAGTCTGCCTTGAACCCTCATCCCTCGAGGACTCCCTGAGTTGCTGAGAAACTGTTTCAAATTCAGCTTCAAGGGTGCTGATCTCAGCATCCATGCCTTCCAGTTCCAGTGACAGCTCCCTCATTTCCGATGAGAGTTTTCCCATCTTCTGCTCAATGTCTGCAGCGGAACGGGTCTTGTCCATATATCCGCCAGTTATAGCTCCGCTTGCATCGAAAATATCCCCGTCCATGGTAACGAGCCTTACGCCCACCATATATTTCCTTGCGGTCTTCACGTCCTGCACAATTACGGTGTCCTGGAACGCGTACCACACAACCCCCTGGTATTTCTGGTCAAATGATACTTTCTCAAAAACGTAGCCTCTGGAGCCTTCTGACTGGTGCACAGTGATGGCTTTTCCCCTTGGCCTTCCTGTGAGGACTTTATTGATAGGTAGGAATGTCAGTTTCCCGGCTTTCTCTGCCTTGAGCATGTTAAGGCATTCCTCTGCCACTGCATCATCCTCAACCACAACGGAATTAAGCCTGGAGCCAGCTGATGCCTCAATTGCAGATCTAAATTCGTCGTCAAAGGTGATAAGTTCCCTGATTGTGCCATGAATGCCACTAATTGTATTCCGGTTCCTGGCATTCATTATAGTTGTAACAGCCCTGTTCTGGTTTCCGGTTTTTGAGCTGGAGGATGCCTGAAGCTGGGCATGTTCCCTGCCAAGCCTGTTCAGGTCCTGCTGTATCTGGTCCTTCCTCTTCCTGAGTTCATCAAGCCTGTTCTTCAGCTTGTAATATCTTGAATTGAGGTCATCATAGCTTCGCTTGTTGCCGCCAACTTCTTTCTCAATATCCTTGAGCCTCCAGAGTGCGTCCCTTATGTTGAACTCAAGATCTTTCTTCCTCTCCTCAATGCTTCCCAGTTGGGAAATGAGCTGTGTCCGTTCGCTTGACTTAACCTGCTTTGACTCCTGAAAAGCAGATATCTCAGTGCCCAGGTCCCTGATCTGCTGGTCTTTTTCCCTGATCTTGTCCTGCCTCTCTAGTATCTGTGAATTGCTCTTGCTTGACCTTTCCTTTAGGATTCTGAGCTCATTGGCCCTTTCCTGTATATCTTTCTTTATCCTCTCGAGGGTCTGGCCATTCTCATTCCTGTTGGATTGGAGCCATTCGATTTTTGTTCGTGATTTCTTTATGGTTTCTAAGCCTTCTTCAAGCTCTTCCTTGAGCTCGTTTGCCCGATCCTTGGCATTTTCAATGCTGACACCAAGTTCAGCTATCCTTACCCTCTTGCTGTCGATCTGGGCCCTTATTTCATTTAGCTGGGAATTTCCAGAAACCTCCAGCTTGTGCTTGAGTTCAGCTTCTCTGGCATGCTTCTCTTCAAGCTGCCTTTCCATATCGGAAATTGAATTTCTTATTGTTGCAATCTCAAGCTCCAGCTTATCAAGGTTATCTGTGTAGGACCTCTGTTCACGCCCAAGCCCTTCCACTTCAAGGTTGAGGAGTGTCTTTCTGAGGTTCGCCAGCCTGTCTGTTAGTTCGAGGTACCTTTCGGCACTCTTTTTTTCAACTTCCAGCTGGTCCCTCCTTATCCTTGTCTGTTCTGTGAGGACCTCTAACCTTGCAAGGTTTTCATTTATTGCATCGATCTCAACTTTTGCCTTGTCTATCTGGGTGTCGAAACTCTCAATGCCGGATATTGACTCGAGAAGCTTCCTCCTTTCAAATCCAGTCATTTTCACAATATTGTTTATGTCCCCCTGAAGGACAAAGCTGTATGAATCCAGATAAATGTGAAGCGAGTCGAGAAGGTTGGCGACGTCTGAGTGCCTTACCCTTGAACCATTGAGGTAATAGTTTGACTTGTACCCTTCTGCATCTGCCACAAGCTCCCTCTTGAGTATAATCTTTCTCTGCTCCTCTGAAACCTCACTGTCATTCTTGTCAAGAGTAACTGTGACGCTGCAGTAATTCCGATTCTTCCGTTCATTGGATGACTTGTGTATCAGGTCGCCCAGCCTGTCCGCTCTTACCGTCTTTGAGGACCTGGTTCCAAGTACAAAGAGCAGGGAGTCCCCTATGTTGCTCTTACCGCTACCGTTTGGCCCACTAATCACAGTGAAGCCATCCTTGAACATTATCTTCTTGCGGTTTCCAAACGACTTGAAGTTATCCAGTTCCAGTGATTCAAGATGCATGATTCGACCTGTCTGACAATTGTCATCTCTTTAACGACTTGTCTATATTTAATTATTTTTATTTATAGGAAATCAAACCCCTCCATGAATGGCTTTTTCACTGACATGTTAGGGTTAAGTTCTATCCATGTCTTTAAAAAGTAATTAATGGAATAAAAGGTTTGAGTTAAATGAATAAGTACAGATCTGGCTGAAATTAAAGGCTTTCCGGCAGAAATTATAACCGGAAGACCACAATTATGGGTTAATCCTGAAATTTTGCCTCTCTCTTCTCGAGGAATGCCTTGACGCCCTCTTCTCTGTCTGGATATGCAAACACTTCGCCGAATGCGTCGATCTCTTCTTCGAACATGTCATCGGGAGGATTCCTTAGAAGGTGCTTTATGAGCCTTATGGATTCCTTTGGCTTCTTTGAGAGTTCTTCTGCAAGCTTTTCCGCTGCTTCCAGGTAGTTCTCCGATACCTCATTGAGGATACCAAGCCTGTAAGCCTCGTCTGACTTGTACCTCTTCCCTGTTGAGATCAGCCCAAACGCTACAGTTTCCCCCACAATGTGTCTGAGCCTCTGTGTTCCGCCGAATCCAGGCAGGATCCCCAGATTTACCTCCGGGAGCCCGAAAGTGGTTTCCGGATGGGCTATCCTTATATCACAGGCAAGTGCAAGTTCAAATCCTCCGCCAAGGCAATAGCCGTGTATTGCAGCAATAACTGGCCTTGGGTAACTGGCAATGGTGTTCATGATATCATGGCCCTCCTTCGCAAACACTCCTGCCGTATCATTGGTTAGTTTCAGGAAATTGTTTATATCTGCCCCGGCAGAAAAAGCCCTGTTTGCGCCATGCAGTAATATGGCCCTGTTTCCTGAGTTCAGGATTGCGTCCTTGATTTCCCTCAGCGTATCCATATCCAGAGGATTCAGAGGAGACTTCCTGTTCATTGTAACTATCCTTACTTTTCCCTTGTCATTAACCAATATATTTTCATAACTCATTTTCCACACACCTCAATATTTGTAGAATCCTTCCCCGCTCTTGCGCCCAAGTCTTCTTGCATTCACTAGATTTCTAAGGGTGACGGGGGGCATAAATCTTGAATCGCCAAATTCGTGGTAAAGAACCTTCATGATATCCTGAACCACATCCAGGCCTATGAAATCGGCAAGTTCCAACGGGCCCATGGGGTGATTCATTCCCAGCCTGAGGGTCTTGTCTATGTCCTCCTTTGATGACACTCCTTCTTCCAGGGTGAGTATTGCTTCTCGTATGAGTGGCATCAATATTCTGTTTGAGATGAAACCGGGAAAATCTTCTGAGGTAACTGGGTCCTTTCCGAGCTGCTTTACGAACTCCAGTGATTTTTCAACCACAGAGGGGCTGGTCCTCACTCCCTTAATTATCTCCACAAGCTTCATTATTGGAACAGGGTTGAAGAAGTGAAGGCCGAGGAAATTCTCGGGCTTTCTAATTGCAGATGAAAGTGCATTTATGGAAATGGACGAGGTGTTGCTGGCAATTATTGAATTTTCTCCTGCAAGCTCATTCAGTTGCTTATACAGTGCCTCCTTTACATCAAATCTTTCGAGGACTGCTTCCACGAATAAATCGGAATTTTTGCCAGCTGATAAATCGCCCGTGAAATTGATACGCTTAAAAACGACTTCTGGGGGTTCCGCTATTATTCCTTTGGCATGGAGTTTCGCAAGTGACTTCTGTATTTCGGCTGAAGCTGTTTCCAGTGCCTTTGGGTATACGTCGGTCAGAACCACTCCATTTCCTGCCTGGGCAAACACCTGAGCTATTCCTCTTCCCATGGTGCCTGCGCCAACTACCGTTACTTTCAATATACCATCTCCAGTGAAATGCTGTGGCCGCCTCCGCCCCCATGGCATATTGTTGCCAGGCCATGCTCCATTTTCCTTTGCCTGAGGGCATTTATCAGTGTTACCATAATTCTAGAGCCGGAATTGCCTAAAGGATGGCCTATTGCAATAGCGCCCCCATTGACATTGAATTTTGATTCCTCGATTCCAAGCTCTCTCTGAACCACAAGTGAAGCCACTGAAAATGCCTCATTGTGCTCTACCAGATCAAAATAACTTATGGGTTTTCCGAGCCTTTCCAGCAACTTTTTGGTTGCCGGCACAGGTGCCTCAACAAAGTCCTTTGGAGAAAGAGATGCTGCCTGGAATCCTGTTATCTCTGCAATTGGCTTTAGCGAATGTTCATCCACCGCCTTCTCTGAAGCAAGAACAAGTGCCGATGCTCCATCGCTAAGCTGTGATGAATTTCCAGCAGTCAGGATACCGTTCTCTACAAAGGCAGACCTTATGGCGCCCAGTGACTCAATGGTGGTTGGCCTTATTCCCTCATCCTTTGAGAGTTCCTTCATGGGGATGACCTCGTGCCTGAATTCTCCCGATTCCCATGCCCTGTATGCATATTCCTGGCTCCTGACGGAGAAATTGTCAGCCTCTGCCCTTGTTATCCCGAACTTCCTTCCGGAAGCCTCAGCTGAAAATCCCATGTGCTCATGGTAAAATGCGTCTATGAGGCCGTCCAGTAGCATTGAATCCTGCAGCTTGAGCTCTTTGTCCAGAAGCTGCCTTACGCCCCATCTCGCAGAAGCTGGCATAAGGAGCGGAGTACTGCTCATGCTTTCCATGCCACCTGCAATAATTATGTCGTGTTCACCAAGCATAATTTCTCTCGATGCATTTTCCACAGCAAGCATTCCTGATGCACACACAGTGTTTACGGTGTATTTCACCACATCATCGGGAAGCCCGGCAAGGGTGGAAGCCTGTCCTGCAGGGTTCTGCCCGACGCCAGCCTGTATAACGTTCCCCATGATTACTTCCTCAATGGAGTGCACCGGAAGGCTGGTTTCCTTGACCAGGTGCTTGATAACCTCTGCACCAAGCTGAGGGGCGCCAATGGATGATAATGATTTTCCGAACTTCCCGATAGGAGTTCGTTTAGCGGCAATGACATAGACCTTTGTCATGAAATCACTATGCCAGATGCCTTAAATTGATAATATGTTTGTTGCTAAAAGGTTGTGGAATCAGGAGGCAGGTGCGGGTGCAGTGCCTTCTTCGATTTCTTTCTTAAGCCTGGACTGCTTCTTCAGAACGTATCTTGTGACGTATCCAGCTATGAGGTTCAGTGTCCTCTTTGAAACTCCGTTAAGTGACGTCTTAAGGATTGCCCTGTTCTTGTCAAAGTTCTCGTTGAAAGTTCCCTGGTTCTTCTCAACCAGCTCCATTGCGATTCTCTTGATATTGGATGGCCTTATGCTTCCCATAGATGTCCAGAAATGCGTAGTCCTTATAAATAACTTACATCTAGTCTGGTGGCACTACCAGAACAGGCACGGAACTGAGCTTTACCACCTCGGAGCTTACAGACCCCAGAAGCATCTTGCTTATTCCAGACAGTTTTCTCGTTCCAGTTATGATGATGTCAACTCCCCTCTCCTTTGCCTGGTTAGCCATGGCCCTCGCTATCTGTTCACCTGGTGCATCAAGTTTGAGGAATGTGGCATTGACATTCTCCTTCTCTATCAGTTCCTTGGCAGCGTTCAGAACCACGTCAGAGGTTTCGTCGCTCTTCTTGTAAAGAGACGGAGGGACATAAGCGTCAAAGTTGGGGCCTGCGCCCATTACAAGAGGGGACACGTAGCAGATAATGTACTCGTCAGATATGCCTTTGAATTTCATTGCAAACTTAAGGGCTTTCTTAGCACCCTCGGAATTGTCGAAGGCGACAAGGAACTTCATGGGCAAATATTAGTTTAAGCGAATTTATAAGTTTCGGTCCGGGAAGCTAAATTTGCACTTTGTCCGACAGATTCTTATGGAAAAAGGGATGTTTAGAATTGAATTTAAGCCATTACTTGAACCATGAGTGCTTCTTACCGTTTTCTTCTCCAAACTTTGCAATCAATTCTTTCTGGGACTGTGAAAGATGCTTTGGGACAACCAGCCTGGCCTCAACTAGAACGTCTCCGGAACCATGCCCGTTTACATGCGGCATTCCAGCATTCTTTATCCGTATTATCTCGCCTGGCTGCGTTCCCGGTGGTATCCTGAGGGTCAGCTTTTCCTTGAAGATTGAAATTTCCCTTTCCGCCCCGAGGGCCGCCTCAGGGAAGCTAATTTCTGATTGCAGGTAGATGTCGTCATTCATTCTTCTCATGCCGGAAGGTTCCTGGATGTTGAGTATTACGAACAGATCGCCTGTCCTTCCGAAATTTGACTGCCCTTTTCCCTTTACCCTGAGCCTTAAACGGTCAGGTGAACCTTTGGGAATCTTGATCTCCAGGTTCTCTGTAACTGGAACCGAACCGATTCCCTTACATGTGCTGCATGGCTTGCTCGGTATTTTTCCCCTTCCTCCGCAGGTGTTGCACACTGTTACGGAAACCATCCTGAAAAAGCCCTGGCCCTGCACTATTCTCTGCTGACCGGTTCCATTGCAAACTGAACATGTACTAAGTTTGCCGTCGTCGGATCCTGTACCTTTGCAGTGTGAACAGGTCTCGTTCCGCCTGTATTTTATGCTCTTGGATGCTCCGTAATAGGCTTCCTCAAGGTTTACCCTGAGGTTGGTTACCAGGTCGAGGTTTTCTTCCTGCCTGCCGAATCCTGATGAAAAGTCTGATCCGGCCCCAAAACCGAAGTTGCCCCCGAAAATGTTCCTGAATATGTCCCCCAGATCGCTGAAATCGTTGAAATGCGAAAAGTCCTGCCATGTGAAATCTGATCTTCCGGATCCAAAGTCAACTCTGCCTGTCTGATCGTACATCCTCCGCTTGTTCTCATCAGAAAGAACTTCGTAAGCTTCGCTGATTTCCTTGAACTTGGCTTCAGCCTCTTCTTTGTTGTCAGGGTTAGTATCAGGGTGGTATTTCCTGGCAAGAGACCTGAAAGACTTTTTTATTTCGTCCTGGGTAGCGCTCTTAGCTACCCCCAGTGTTTCGTAGTAATCCTTGGCCATTTATCCTCTGGTCCCCGCCAGATTATTTTTCCTTGAAGTCTGCATCCACTGTCTGTTCGTTTCCCTGCTGCGTTCCCTGTTCACTCTGCTGCTGTCCCTGAGTTTCCTGCTGCTCACCGGGCTGGCCCTGGTACATCTTGGCGCCTATTTCCTGAATCTTCTTTGTGAGTTCCTCTGTAAGGGATTCAACCTTTGCCAGATCCTTGGCTGATACAGCTTCCCTGAGTTCCTTGACCTTGTCCTTGACTTCCTTCTTTGTGTTTTCGTCTACCTTGTCACCAGCATCATTGAGCGTTGATTCCACTGTATAGGCAAGAGTTTCCGCAGAGTTGAGCTTCTCCACTTCCTCTTTCTTCTTCCTGTCCTGCTCCGCAAACTCCTCTGCCTGCTTCTTCATCTTTTCTATCTCTTCCTGGGAAAGCTTTGTGGATGCAGTTATGGATATGCTCTGTTTCTTTCCGGACCCCTTGTCTGTGGCTGATACATTCAATATTCCATTTGCGTCAATATCGAACGCAACCTCAATCTGTGGAATTCCCCTTGGTGCGGGAGGTATTCCAACAAGGTTGAACATCCCCAATGAGACGTTGTCGGCAGCCATTGCCCTCTCTCCCTGAACCACGTGGATAGTTACTGCTGTCTGCATATCAGCTGCAGTTGTGAATATCTGTGATTTCTTGGTTGGGATAGTTGTATTGGCTTGTATAAGTGGAGTTGCGACTCCGCCGAGGGTCTCTATCCCAAGGGTAAGTGGAGTAACATCGAGAAGCACGATATCCTTTATTTCACCAGATAGCACTGCACCCTGTATAGAAGCGCCAATTGCAACACACTCCATCGGGTCAACGCCACCTTCAACCTTTCTTCCAAAGAAGTCTTCAACAAACTTCCTTACCAGTGGTATCCTAGTGGGCCCTCCAACCAGTATGATTTTTGTTATGTCGCCCTTGGACAGTTTTCCTCCCTTTAGGGCACCCTCTATGGGGGCTTTGCATCTATCAACTATTGGGCTGATGAGCTCTTCGAGCTTTGACCTGCTCATGTTAAGCTGTAGATGCTTGGGTCCGTCCTGAGTTGCTGTAATATATGGGAGGTTGATCTCTGTGCTTGTGGTAGACGACAGTTCAATCTTTGCCTTTTCAGCTGCGTCCTTCAGCCTGATGTATGCGTTCTTGTCCTTTGAGAGATCCACTCCCTCCTTGCTCTTGAAATCGTCCAGTAGGTACTTGATTATTGCCTCATCCATATCTGTACCACCAAGGTGGGTGTCACCAGATGTGGAAACTACTTCAAACACGCCTTCGCCAAAGTCCATGATGGTGACATCGAGGGTACCTCCCCCAAGGTCGAAAACCAGGATCTTCTGGGACTCGTTGAGCTTGTCAATGCCATATGCCAGTGAAGCTGCTGTTGGCTCATTAATAATCCTTTTTACTTCCAGGCCTGCAATAAGGCCTGCGTCCTTGGTTGCCTGCCTCTGGTTGTCGTCGAAGTAAGCTGGGACTGTAATGACTGCCTCCTTGACCTCTTCCCCAAGGAATGCTTCAGCATCCCTTTTAATTTTCTGGAGTATGAAAGCTGATATCTGCTGTGGCGTGTATTCCTTGTCCTTGACTTTGAACTTGTGGTCAGTTCCCATTTTTCTCTTGGCTGCGAAAATAGTCCCTTCCGGGTTGAGAAGAGCCTGCCTTTTTGCCGGTTCACCGACAAGAAGATCGCCCTCCTTGGTAAAGGCAACATAGCTTGGAAATGCCTTCCCTCCAATTGATACGCCCTCTGCGCTTGGAATAACTGTTGGTTTTCCCGAAATGACCACTGCTGCGGCCGAGTTGCTTGTTCCCAAATCAATACCAATAATCTTTGACACTTTTATTCACCTTTTTTTCCAACTATGACTTTTGATGTCCTTATGACTTCTTCATTTAACTTATAGCCCTTCTGTACCTCTTCAAGAACTATTCCATCATCTTTTGACTGGTTCACTGCAATAACCTCATGCTGATAAGGATCAAATTTTTTGCCCTTCGCATCAATTGAACTGAACCCATAGGCCGAGAGTATTTTCATGAGCTGGTTATGCAAGGCAGCCATATTGCCATCGCCCTTTGAGGCCACAACTGCGGAATCAAAAGAGTCGATCAGTGGGAGAAGATCCTTTATTACGTTCCTGCTTGCGTTCTTAGTGATAAGGGACTTTTCCCTCTCCACTGCCCTGGAATAGTTTTCCATTTCTGCCCGTTGCCTCATGTAAAGCTCCCTGTATTGCGCCAACTGTGCATTGGCATCATAAAGCTCCCTTTCAATCCTGATCAATCTCAGGTGGTCCCTGCTCAGGGCCCGTTCCCTGCTTGCTATAGCTTCTTCAGCCAAAGGATTTCTCAGTTTACTGTTCTTGGAGGGTTGGGCGGACATTGCACAAGTAAATTTGTTCTTCTATATAAATACAGCTGGTAACAGGAGTGTTACTTTCTCCTCAACACCGCGAAATATCTCGTTAAAGAACGGTGTACCCTGAACTCAAACACCTTTACAACGTCGAAATATACCTTTGCAAGGTCAAGCTTGCCCCTTTCTGACACCACTACAACTGCCACTTTTCCCGCCGGGAGGATCTGGTGGAATTTACTGAAGCTCTGCCCGTAAAGGCTCTCCAGGTTCTTCTCGGAAAGGC
>JAJZKS010000040.1 GCA_021850835.1 Thermoplasmata archaeon | reverse complement strand
TTCTTTTGGCTTCGCTGAGAAACAATGAAAAGGAATAATTAGTAAATGTCATCCCTTTTCTATGAAAGGCACAGAAGACAACAATCCCTTTTCAAGAGATATCGACCAGTGGTCAACCCTTGATGTTGCAACTTTCATACATCTTTCGGATTCATTCGCCCTTCACAGCATTTACTCACAGCTAGAAAACATTGCAAAGGTTATAGACAGATGCCTCGAATCCATTGAAAATGGCGGGAAGATAGTTTATGCAGGCGCAGGCACCAGCGGGAGAATAGCTGTTCAGGACGTTGCAGAGCTTAGACCGACATATGGCATTGGCAAAGACATGTTTGATTACATTATGGCGGGCGGGGACGAAGCCATAAAGAAATCCATCGAAGGAGCCGAGGATTCCCCTGAGGCTGCTGAGAATGCCCTGAAGGAGAGAAATTTCAACAGCAATGATGTCTTGGTTGGCATTACCGCTTCCGGAACTACACCTTATGTCATAGGGGCACTGAAGTATGCCAGGTCGGTCAATGGTTTTGCTGTTTCAATCACCAACAACAGGGACAAACCGGTCAAGGAATTTAGTGACATATGCATTGAGATGCTCTCTGGCCCTGAAGTTGTCCAGGGCTCGACAAGAATGAAATCCGGCACGGCCCAGAAGATGGTCCTTAATATAATATCAACCAGTGTTGCAATCAAGCTCGGATATACGTACAAAAACACCATGATGAAGATGCAGTCTTGGTACAACGAGAAGCTGAAACTCAGAGCAAAGAGGATGATCGTGCAGGAATTCCATGTTCCAGAAAGTGAGGCACAGAAGATTCTTGAGAAATACTCCTACAAAATCGATGAGGCTTTCAGGTACTTCTCAGAAAAGGCGCAGAAGTAAAAGATACTCATATTCAGGATGGAAGCACTAAATTATTTTATTACCCCAATGGCATCCTATGGCATGATCAAGCAGATTTCTTACAGAAAGCTTGAACTTCCAATGGTTAAGCCTTTCAAGATTGCGCTTGGAGCGACCAAATCCTACGAAGGCTTTCTTGTATCAGTTACAACAGACGACGGAATAACAGGATATGGCGAGGCGACAACAACTCCTTTCATTACTGGAGATACACTAGGTTCGATTGAGTATGAACTCAAGTTTTTCTCAGAAGTCCTAATTGGAAAGGAAGAGTCGCCTGAGCAGTTGAATGAGCTGATGAAGAGCCTTCTTAAAGGATCTAAAGCAAGCAGAAATGCCATAGACTGCGCACTCTGGGATATTATTGGAAAAAGGGCCAAAACCAATGTGAGAAAGGTGCTTGGAAATTACAGGAATAAAATAAGCACATCATATACAGTAGATCTCGTAGAGCCTAAACTGGCCAGAAAGCAGGCTGAGGACCTCTTGTCTCAAGGAATCCAGGTGTTCAAGATCAAGATGGGAAGCGGACTTGAAGAGGACCTTGAACGTGCAAGGGTCGTCAGGGATGTCATAGGACTGGAAAAAATGGTCTACGTTGACTTCAATCAGGCATACACTGCACGAAAGACCATAGAGATTTCCAGGAAGCTTGCGTCTCTGAATATAGAATTCCTGGAGCAGCCCGTGCCAATGCATGATATCAGGGGGTTGAAATTTGCAAGGCAGCGCTCAGATATACCAATCTTTGCAGATGAAGCCATCTTCAGCACGGACGATGTAGTAAATGTGCTTGAAAATGAAGCTGCGGATGGAATCAATATCAAGCTCATGAAATCCGGCGGAATAACTGAGGCAATCAAAATGGCAAGCGTTGCTGAAGCATATCGTGCACCTGTCATGATTGGATGCATGGTGGAAACAAGAGTTGCAAATACCGCAGGTCTCGCTGTTGCGCTTTCCAGATCTGCAGTAAAGTACAGCGACCTTGATGGATACAGCAGCATCATTGAGGATATTGCATCTGACGGGATAACCTTGACAAATGGAGAAGTTTCAGGCCCCGACATCCCCGGTGTTGGAGTGGGCCTCAAGGAAAAATATGCGAAGTAAAGATATTTCGGGGATAAAATAGATTAGAAGAAGCCAAGGGCTCTGTAAATAGAGCCCATCAGATTCTCTTCCTTTGACGAGTATGCAGCTATATAACCAATGCTTTGGTCAATAGCTCCCAGATCCTTGGATATGCTTGTTGAAACGAAAACAGCAGTTCCACTTTTGCATATCTCATTGACCCTGTGAATCCTGTCTTTTACATGCTCATTCCTGCCAACAAAGATGGCCTGGAAATTCTTCACCTTGGCTTTTTCAAGTTCTTCCAGTGAAACCGATTCAAAGTCAAGATTCAGCTTCTCGAGATTTTCCTTGACAGCCTGGGCAGAACTTTTCAGCTCTGACACCTTGCTCTCAGGTTGTGTGTCCAAAAATACGAGGTAAAAGTGCTTTCTTGGATCTATCCTGAGGTTTCTTCTCACTGAATTATTGGAAACAGCTACGCTCTTCAGCAACTCTGCAGGGGGCATGAATTTTATTTCCTTCTGAAGTGGAATGCCCATAAGCCTCTGGTACTTCTCCTTGGCTTTTGCAGGATCAACATTCTTGACAAATTCTGCCAGCTCTATGCCCAAATCCAAATCCCCGGCTTCCACGAGATCCACAAACTGTCCAACTGAATGCTCAACAATTTCCTTTCTGGAATAATTGTTTGAGAGCGCTTTCATGTCCACTGCGTCAGTGAGCATGATGCCGTTAAAGTGAAATTCTTTCCTGAGAAGTTCCTGGACTGGTGATGAAAGCGATGCAGGCAGGTCATTGTCAAGTGCTTCGTAAAGTACATGAGAGAGCATTACCGTCTTTGCGCCTGCCTCAATTGCTTTCCTGAATGGATATGCCTCATTGAGGATTGCTTCCCTGTGCCTTGTATCCCTTGGCAGGACTAAGTGAGAGTCCTCAAGGACACCACCGTGTCCTGGGAAATGTTTGGCGGTAGCTGCTATTCCTGCCTCCTGTAGCCCCTTGACAAAAGAAGAACCGTGTAAGGCAACTTTCTCCACATCCTCAGAGTAGCTTCTTTCAAGGATAACCTGATTGTAACTGTTAAGCATGTCAAGGACAGGTGCAAGGTTCCACCTGATACCTGATTCATAAAGCTGGTAACCTGTGAGGTTTCCTACGTATCTTGTGAACTCATGATTGTCATAATTTCCGAGGAAATAGTTGCTTGGGCTGTAATCAAGCCAAGGAATCCTTACTACATTTCCGCCTTCCTGGTCAACTGCAATGACAGGCGGATCAACGCCTTCTTCCACTTTGTAAAGATGATTCACATCATGAACCAATTCCTTCAGGTCAGAAGATGTTGTGAAATCCGCGCGAAAAAAGACAACAGAATATGGAAGTAGTTTCTTAAGGGCTTTAAGTGCTGATTCCCGGTCTGGGTATCCCCGAATTCCGGATTGTATTAGCATCCCAGGGCGCATGGTAATTGAGAACACTTAGTTGTATTTTAACGAACTTGCACTCCCAGATGCGGGTCGATGGTAAAGCAACGAGTATTTTTTTATGATCGTATCAATTAGCAGGAACGTGAAGATAATTGGCATCAGTGTAGCTGACATTCGTGTTGAACCAAAATTTGAAAGCGAAAGGGATTCACAGCTGATCTATGGGGAGGAAGTACAGGTTCTGTCCGATCATGGAGAGTTCGTCAAGATAAAGGGGAGAGACGGGTTGTCAGGATATGTGAAGAAGAGACTCGTCGTTGATGGCGACAAAAGGGAATTCAAGCTTAAACACTACTACGATGCAGGAACCATGAAGTTCCCATTCGGGTCTTACCTTTCCACGGGTGATGTTGGAAAATACAAAGTGCCTGAAGACTTGCTCGTTAAAATAACAGATTACAACTTCAAGGTCACAGAACTTTCTAAGATGTTCCTGACGATTCCATACTTATGGGGTGGAACCTCAGACTTCGGATTTGACTGCTCCGGCATGGTCCAGAGGCTCTACAGGTTTGTGGGAAAAGAGATTCCAAGAAATGCAGACCAACAGAGGGATTTTACGGAAACAGTACCAGACTTCGATTCAGCAGAGCCTGGGGATCTTGTATTTTTTGAAGGCCATGTAGGATTATATCTTGGAGAGGGGAAAATGATTCATGCCAATGGGCATTCCGCTTCTGTGTCAGTGGATGATCTCTTCCAGGACAGTGAATACAAGCAACTGCTCATGTCAATTTTTGAAAAGATAGGCAGGGTTCATAATTCCCTGTAGATAAGATGCACAAGCAAAAATCTTTTCAAGTCATGAAAGTTGGATACTCCGCAGTCTGGATAATGGACAGTATTTCAAAAATGCCAAAGGATTGATGATAATAATGGAAAATTTTGATTTTGCCAGCCAATCCCATATTGAACGTTTAGAGAAACTTATAACTGAATTCATTGGAAACTGGCACATTCCAGGTTTATCCATTGCAATTTCCGACGATAGCAGCACTCTTTATTCAAAAGCATTCGGAGTATCAAACAGGAAGAGTGAAACTCCGTTCAGAAAATCAACTATAAGCGGTGTTGCATCCATTTCTAAGTCTTTGACGGCATTGACCATTTACAAATTGATTTCAGCAGGTAGGCTCAGCCTGACTGACAGAGTTAGAAAATACATACCGGAACTCAAACTGGATGCAGATGAAAATCCAATTACCATAAAGCAGCTACTGTCTCATTCCACTGGTCTGGGTTCACTCAATACAACCCAGATTTACCTCATGCAAAGTATGGGAAAAGACACAACAAATATCCAACTTAAAAATTTCAAAGATTTTGTTGAACATTCCAGTGGAGCGGAATCTCAAAGATTCAGTCCTCCGGATTCTAGGCACCTGTATTGGAATGAAGGCTATACCATACTGGGAGAAATAATTCACAGGATCTCCGGTATGCCCTATTCTTCCTTTGCGGAAGAAGAGTTGCTCAAGCCTTTGGAAATGGAGTGTTCGGGGTTTAAATTAAATAATCTGTGCTCGTCAGCCAACATTTCAAGCTTTTACAGCGGTCTTGAAACTAGTGGGGAAAAAGAGGTTGATTTTCCACAGAACGAGCTTAATTACGCTACCGGGGGCCTGCTGAGCAACATAGATGATATGTCTAGGTATCTGAGATTCTGGATTAAAAGCAGCGGGAAAGGGAAAAAAGGCATCCTTGACCCGAGTTTTGCAGGTGAAGCTCTAAAACCAAGAATAAGTAAAGGTATAACAAACCAGTTTGGTGAACTGTCCTACGGAAGCGGGTGGGAGATTTTCCCAGAATTCTTTGGCGAGATCATGTACCAGCATCCTGGTGATATCTATCTTTGTTCGTCCTGCATATCATTCCTGCCTAACAGAAAGATAGGGGTAGTTGTATTGGCTAACAAGGGTTGTGTCCCTCAGGCTATATTAACACAAGCCATTCTCGCTTTACTTATGGGCAGAGACCCAGGCAAAGATTTCGATTATATCAGGGAAAGCAGATATGTGGAGAGCATCATCGGAACCTACGAAGACTACCTCGGATATTCTTCCGCAGTAGTGTACGGTAAATCTGGCAACTTGTTCCTTTCCATAACGAGCGATGCTTCTAATTTCGATTTGCCTGTTTTCTATGATCAGGGTGAATTCTATGCCATTTTGAATTCTCGGAAAGTTAATCTCAGATTTGTAAAACATGATAATGGGATTAGAGAACTGTTCTTCGACCGGGGGAAGTTCGTTTCAATAACTTAAAGCAATTAATTGTTTATAATCCGGTCGCTTTCAAGAAACATTTTAACTCTCTCTTTTCAAATCAAGAAATCCCCTTATTACCAATGGGGCATAAGTAAACTCGAACTCAATCCGCGTAATTTCTAAATATGGTTTGATGTTTTAGCTTTTGTGAAAACAAAACCTGATTCAAAAACAAGAATTGGCAGAAAATCCATTTTGACTGTTAGTTTAGTAACGGCTTTTGCACTCTTCCTGATGTTTTCCTCACTTTACACACCAGCAAATTCAGGCGTTGGCAATTCTCTTGCGGGAACAACTTATAATGCTTCTTACCAATATTACCAATCTAACTACTCCTACAATGGATCAGCGGCTGTAGCTTATGCTGAAATGGTCCATCAAAAGTACTTCCACACCCAAACCTACCCCGCTGGGATAAATGAATCTGTTCTCCAGAAAAACCTGGACTTTTACAGTTCAGAAGACTGCGCCCATTACGTTTCTGAAGCACTCATTGCCGGCGGGTTGACTGATCTTGCCATGGTTGGCACTGGCTATCCTGGTGATAACCTTACAACTTACCAAAGTGGTTTTCCAGGCAGCTACGGAATAGTAGGCGCATACAGGCTTGCAGTTTACCTTGCAGGCTACGATCTGTCAATTTTCCCCAACAATGCAACTGTTGAGAGGATAATGGGCTACCAGCCCATTCCAGCTTCATATCTTGGATCACCCCACGCTTCAATTTATTATGTGTCCAATTACAGTATGATGCCTGCATATTTCCTTTCACCAGGCGATGTGATAATGGATGGGGGAGCTGGCAGTGGTCATGCCATGCTATACATTGGAAACGGTACGGTCCTGCAGACTGACCCAGCAGCTGAATGGAAGTATTCTCCATCTGTAGACCAGAACATAAGTTTCTATGGGATGCTTATGCACAACGGCGTAAATGTGTCTTCTATGTACATTCACATGCCAACAGTATCAAGTCATAAGGACGTGAGGATAACAGGTCTTGCAGGAAAACTAATACTTAACCAGAGTAAGGAGACCATTAGTACTGGAACAGTGAAATTCATAGGATCATTCCCCAATGGTGTTGGCTACGGCAACTACTCTTACACATGGATGGATAATGGAAAGATTGTTTCCAACTCGCAGGTTTCCACACTAAAACTTACCCAGGGACAAAACAACATAACTTTGGAAGCAACTGGCAGCAATGGAACCGCCACTGCATCAATGCAGGTTGACTATGAACCCCAGCAGGGATTTATGCTCCTCGGACTATCTGCACCACTTTCCTATGCCATAGTAGCAGTACCAGTTGTAATAATAGCAGGAGTTGCAACTTACGCAGTGAAAAGAAAGTAATCTTTTATAAAATATTATGAGAGGGGGTAGTGGCACGCAACCATGTGCCCATTCCCAATATCTCTCAATTCAGGCTTTACTGTTCTGCAGTCATCTTTGACAAAGGGGCACATATATGCAAAAGTACAGCCATTTATTCCACTGTTTATGACGCCAAAGGAGGATTTTACTTCATACTGAGTATCGTCTATGGCTTCAGATTCAGGCATTGAATTGAGTAATAGTTTTGTGTATGGGTGGGCAGGTTTTTCAACAAGCAAGGATGATTCTCCCACTTCGACTATTCTTCCCAAGTTCATAACTGCCATCCTGTCAGAAATATACTTCGCAGTCGCTAGTTCATGAGTTATGAAGATCATGGAAAAATGCATCTCATTCTTCAGTTCATTGAGTAGCCCAAGAACAGTAGCGCTAACAGAGACATCCAGCATGGAGGTCGGTTCATCGGCAACAATGAATTCAGGCCTCATTATTAGGGCCCTTGCTATGGATACCCTCTGCCGCTGTCCTCCAGATAGCTTCTTGGGGAATTCGTCTACATATGCCTCCGGTGGCCTCAAGCCCACTCTGTCTAGCATCGTCAGTACTGCCTGTCTCTTTTCCTTCCTTGACATCCCTTTTCCGAAGTTGTCCAAAGGAGCAACGACTGACTGGTACACAGAATTGTATGGGTTAAGCGAGCCGTACGGGTCCTGGAATATCATCTGAGATTTGGACCTGAATTCTGACATGTCCTTTCTCCTTATTTTCTTCAGCTCCTTGTTTCGGAATAAAAGTTTGCCCTTGTCATAATTCAAGAGATTCAGGGCAATCATTCCAAGGGTCGTCTTTCCGCTTCCGCTCTCCCCAACTATTGCAATTGTTTCCCCTTTCTTTATGGTGAGGTTGACTTTATCCAGTGCGTAATTTACAATATGCCCGCTCTTGAAGATCTTGGTCACCGAATCGAACTTGAGCACATAGTCTCCTCCAAATTCTTGCTCAATGTTCATTTTGCTTCCTACTGTTTCCAAAGTTTGTTCTGAAATTTTATATCACTCCACTCAGTATTTAATCGGAGAAACACACTCCACATAATGATCTGTGTCATAATTTTCCTCAGGGACATAAGACGAACACTCCTTGTGTGCTAATGGGCACCTGGGGATGAAGCTGCACCCGACAATTTCATTCCTGAGGTCAGGTGGGCTGCCTTGCAAGGCGTTTAGCTTAGCTCCCCTTTCCGTCTTGAGAGTTATTATGCTGGAGAGCAGGGCTCTGGCATAGGGATGTTTTGGCCTATTTATAACTTCATCCGTCTTCCCAAGTTCCACAATTCTTCCAGCATAGAATATTGCAATCCTGTCAGCTATTGCATGTGCCACCGAAATATCGTGTGTTATGAAGATCACCGTGAGTCCCAGTTCGCGCTTCAATGAACTGAGTGATTTGAGTATTTCCTTTTGCACTACGACGTCTAGAGCAGTAGTTGGTTCGTCCGCAATAAGAAGGTCAGGTTCGCAACTTAATGCAAGAGCAATGTTAACTCTCTGCCTCATTCCTCCACTGAGTTCATGCGGATATAGACGCTTTACTTTTGGCCCAAGACCCGCAAGTTCCAGGTAATGGTCAATACGCTGGCTCGCTTCGGTTAATGGAATATCATGGGCTTCCATTGTGTCAAGGAACTGGTCTTCTATCCTCATCACAGGGTTGAGAACATTCATTGCCGACTGGAAAACCATGGCAACTTTCTTCCACCTGTATCTTCTCAGTTTGCCACCTTCCAGGCCAAGCACTTCGAGATCTCCGTCTGCTGACTTAAACGTGATTTCCCCTGCGCTAATTTTGCCAGGTTTTTCGATAAGTTTTAAAATGGAGAGCCCAAGAGTGGACTTGCCTGATCCTGATTCACCCACAAGTGCAATGGTTTCTCCCTTCTGCACTTCAAGGCTTATGGACCGAAGTGCCTTCACGGTTCCCTTGTTGGTCTCGAATATTGTTTCCAGATTGTTTATTGAAAGTAGTGTTGACATTATACTTCACCAGCCCTTTCGCCAAATATTTCTGTAAGCCCATTTCCAAACAAGTTGGCTGCAATACCAAGTATTGCAATGGATATACCTGGAGGCAGGATCCACCACCAGGCATTATCGATGACTGCGTCCGTGGCCTGTGCCCAATACAATGAGGTACCCCAGTTTACAGACCTGAGGTCTCCGAGGCCAAAGAAGGCAAGACCCGCCTGTGCTACTATGGCTCCAACCATTATGTAAACAGCGTTGATAATTATGAGAGGAAGAACATGCTTGAAAATCTCCTTGAAGAGAATATTCCTTCCAGGCATACCAGAAAGAATTGCTGCCTTTATGAATGGCCTTTCTTTAAGACTTAGGACCTGAGAACGGATGACTCTTGACATGAATGGCCAGCCCAGCACGGATAATATTACAATTGTAGTAGTGTTTGTGGGCGGGAGATAAGCGGATAGTATAACCAGGAGAGGAAAACCTGGCAGTATGAGAAGAATATCCACGGCCCTCATCGAGGCACTGTCAATTATTCCGCCATAATATCCTGAGGCAAGGCCCACAAAAGCTCCGAGGAAAACAGTGAATAGAGCAACTGTCGCCCCAACATATAGGGACGTGCCAGTTCCAACAAGGTACCATGAAAGCACATCATGCCCGATATAATCGGTACCCAGAAGATGGGCAAAGCTTGGTGGGAGAAAAGCAGCTGCTCCAATGTAATTAGTGCTGTAAGGCGCCAGAAATGGACCTAATATCCCAATGCCAGCAAAGATCGCGAATACTACTATGCCAAAGAGGCTCTTTCTGTTAATAAACAGGGATTTAATCATGCTGTCAGAGCGTGTCCGCTTGCTCCCCTGGCTTGTCGTTTCAAAAGTTGATGCAATATTTTCTATCATTTTAACCTCACGTTAACTGTACTCTTGGATCGAGATATGCATAGAGCAGGTCAGAGATGAAATTTGCAATAATAACAGTAAATGTGATTATGAGAAAAATTCCATCAGTAAGTGGGTAGTCCTGCGAAGTAACTGCTTGATAGAGCATATATCCAATACCCTTGTACGAAAACACTACTTCCACAAAAAATGCACCTGATACTATGTATCCAAATGCGAGGACAATATGTGTGGAAACCGGGAGGATTGCATTTCTCGCAGCGTATTTCTTAACAATCTGTTCTTCACGCAGTCCCTTGGCCCTAGCCATTATTATATGATCCTCCTTGTTCATGTTAACCATTGTATTTCTCATGGTTAAAGCAAAACCGGGGAATGAAGTAGCCACTATCGTGAAGATGGGCAGGATACTATGCCAGAGCACACTTGATATAAAGCCCCAGTTGAACCCCTGGCTATACTGAATGCCAAAGGTCCCAGAAATTGGGAAAATATGGATTCCGTTGATTACGAGATCCACTGCTAGCAACAACTGCATGAGAATTGCAAACCAGAAATATGGAAGGGAAGTGAGTGCGATGAAGAATGACGAAAG
>JAJZKS010000039.1 GCA_021850835.1 Thermoplasmata archaeon | reverse complement strand
TTCAGGCGTTCCTCGGGCCTCATGAGTATTGAGCTGCCCTGCACCTTCAGATTGAATCTATCAGATGTGATCATGAATTTTCCTGTTGCCTTTGGAATGATTTTCAGCTTTCCATGTGACCTAATCCTGAAAGTTCTTGCAGTCTCGTCCAGAATTTCTCCCTCCAAACCCTTGAAGAGGGAATTTGAGTGGGAAATTACCCTTATGGTGCTGCCGATGAATTCCCTTGCGTAGTCCTTTGCATCCATCTAAACCAGCTCCACCTTAAACCCGATGTCCTCCAGATATTTTTTCACAGTGTCCCTGTGGTCCCCCTGAAGTTCAATGGTCTTGTTGTCCTTCACGGTACCGCCTGAGGCAACCTTCTTTTTGAGTTCCTTGGCGATATCCCAGATATTTTCAGACTTTGGGTCAATCCCTTCGATTATTGTCACGTTCTTTCCGTACCTTCTTTTGTCTACGCTGACTTTCACTGCCTGGCTGTCCCTTGTAAATCCTTCCCAAGGTTGCAGCTCCTTTGGCAAACCAGTGAAATTCTTATCCTTCATTCTTTGTTATCCTCCGAGCCCAGAACAGTTAATATTCTGGCGATCTGCCTTCTTATTGACTTTATCTTACCAGGATTTGTTGGAGCCCCTCCCATTGCCACGGATGCCCTTTCATTGAGCAATGACTCCTTGAGGGCCTTAAGCTTATCCTGTACCTCTTCCTTACTCATTTGTTTTAGTTGTTTCGCTCTTAGCTCCATTTTCCTGCACCTCTGATACGGTTTGCACCTGTGGCCTTATGTCTGCAACGATTTCATCCGGAAGCTTGTAGTCATTTCTGAGCATTTTCACGCTGACCCCGATGACACCGAGTTTCATCTTGGCTATTGAAAATCCTGTTTCCATTCCGGCCCTTGCGGGTTCACCGGAATATTTGATTGAACCATAGGTGAACTTCTGTGTTCTACCCCTCTCACCGGATATCTTTCCGGCGATCCTTATCATGACTCCCCTGGTTCCACTTTCGGTAACCCTTCTCAGTGAAGTGTTTCCTGCTTTCCTGTAAGACCAACCCTTCTCAAGTGAAAGGGCAATCTTCTTGGAAACTACCTGAGGATTCAGGTCTGGCTCATTGATTTCCTTGACTTCTATCTGCGGTGATTCTACCTTGTACTTCTTTTCCAGTGTTTCTGTAATTTCCTGGACTTTTCCGCCGTGCCTTCCAATTACCAGGCCCGGCTTATTTGCATACAGTGTGATGTTTGTTCCGAATGGGGTCCTCTTCATCTCGAGGCCGCCAAATCCTGCACTCTCTGTGGCACTTCTCAGATACTCAGTGACAAGAAGCTTATTTACTGAATTTGCCACAAATTTCCTTTCCTTCATTCTGTAACCTCCTCAACTACGATATCGATATTGATTAAATCTCTAAAGAATGCCCCTGCCCTTCCATAGGCTTTTGGGGAATACTTCTTTATGACACGGCCCTTGGATGCTGAAACATGAAGTATTTTCAATGAGTCTGTGTCCAGGCTCTTGAATTCTGCATTAGCTTCAACATTGTTGAGCAGGTCAAGAAATGCTTTTGCTGCCCTGACCGGGTACCTTCCAGGCCCTGTTCCCCTTCTGTGGGAAACTGAGTCAAGGTATCTGAAGTACGGTACGGGCTGTTCCTTTGCAATTACTTTTTCAAGCGTGTCCTTAGCCCTTTCCAGCCCCATTCCCCTGAGGTGGTGTGCAATGTTTACTGCATCTTTCAATGAAATATCCACTTCTTTTGCCCTTGCGATTGCGGATCTTTCCGGTATCTGTGCTATTGCGTATCCTTTCATTTACATCACTTCAGTGGCATGAATTTCGAAGACCTTGTAGCTCCAACTCCGGGGCCAGAGTGTTTTACATCTTTTCTTGTGGGTGCAAACTCGCCCAGGTAGTGACCTATCATTTCTGGCCTGATTTCAAACTTGACGTATGAGTTTCCGTTGTATACTTCAACAACCTTTCCAACGAACTTGGGCATGATTATTGCATCCCTCACGTGAGTCTTCAACTCGTGAACATTTTCGGATGAGAGCTTTGTATAGACCACATTCTGCTCGTGGTTGCTTTCTCTCTTGAGTGACCTTCTTGCCCTGGCCGGAAGGACTTCCAGAAGCTTGTCCATGGGAAGTGCCTGAAGCTCTTCCAGTGAAAGCCCCTTGAAGTGGAATTCCTTAGAGCGCCCCATCACTACTTTCTGTGATTTTCGCGCCCTTCTCTTGATTGATTTTACTGATGCCTGTTTATTCTGTGCCATAATTACTTCTTCCTCCTCTTAGGTGAAAGTCTTCCAACCTTCCTTCCCGGGGGGGTTCCTCTTCCCACTGTGCTCGGCCTTCCAACGTGCTGGTGGTTTCCTCCTCCATGCGGGTGGTTTACTGCATTCATTGCGACTCCCCTGACAGAGAATGGCCTCTTGGCCCTGCTCTGGTGGTAGTGCACATTTCTTCCTGCTTTAAGAATTGGGATATCCTTGCTTCCGGACCCTGCGACAAAGCCAAGGGTGGCCCTGCAAAGCGGGTGGAACTGCTTGATCTTTCCCGATGAAAGTTTTACTGCTACACTCTCTCCATGACTGATAACCTGCGCGCTGGTTCCGGCTGTTCTGCAGAACTTTCCTCCGTCTCCTGGTATGCTCTCAATGTTGTGGACATATGAACCGTCTGGCACAGAACCGAGTGAAATCGTGTTTCCCAGGGCTGCATGAACCTGAGGCCCAGACTGAAGGCTCTGCCCCACAAATGCGCCGTTGAAAGCAATCTGGAGATATTTCTCCCCATTTGAGTTTGAAAGCACTAGAACTGGTGCGTTCCTGCCTGGTGCGTGTATAAGGTCAGCTACCTTGTACTCTCCTTCAGGTATTAATTTCAACTCACCAACGTGCCTGTGGCTTGGGCTTGTGTAGACAAGCCCTCCTTTTCCTCTTCTCTGTGGTATGATTAGTTTACCCATAATTCACCTCAGAATATTCCTATCCTCCCTGCAATGTCATCAGCAGAATATTCGGAAGAGAGTTTAACAACAGCCTTCTTGCCAGCCTTTGTGATGAGCATATTCACTGAATCGACCTTCACTGAAAATCTCTCCTCAACTTCTTTCTTGATCTCTGCCTTTGTGCTCTTTTTGTGCACTATGAATGTCAGTTTGTTTTCTTTTTCCACCTGCAGCATTGTTTTTTCTGTGGCGACAGGCTTGATTATGTAATCAACCATTATTGCCCACTCCTCATGCTCTCGATCGCAGACTCTGTGAAAACTGTCAATCTTCCCCCGACTCCGCCTGGGGCAAGTTTCCTGATGCTAAGGCTATTTGGTGTCGCCACATCAACGCCAGGAAGTGATGAAAATGCTCTAAGGTTCTCTTTGGAAGTACCTACGATGAGAAGGCTCTTGGGCTGTTTGTATCTCCTTCCCCTCATCTTTCCTCTTCCAGCTCTGACCTTTGTGCCTTCTTTTGATCTCATGACATCGTCGAAGAGCCCTATGGTCTCAAGGAACTCTCTTGCTTCCTTTGTCTTCCTGATTTCCTCAAGCTTGTTTTCCACTATGATTGGGAGAGTTGCCCCTTCTGGAACCCTATGGCCCCTTGCCTGCACTGATTCCAGTGAAGTGGTCATTGCGATTGCCCCGGATCTTGCGAGTTTTCTTTCCTTCTCATTAATACCCTTGTGCAATATCTTAGAGGTCCTTGGTGCGTGGGCACTCCTGCCGCCAACGAAGCTGGCCAGAAGGACCGCATTGTTTGAGCCGGAAGTTGCCCTCGGGATCCTTGCTGCACCACGGCCAGGTCCAGAGTTATGTCCAACTCTCCTTGTCCCTGCCAGTGGTGATGCCCCGTAAGGCTGCCTTAATGAAAGTGATATTGCCCTGAATGCCTTCCTTATGAGGTCTGCCCTCGGAACTGTGGAGAAGACTTCAGGGAGTTCTATCTCTTTCTTCACTTTTCCTTCAAGATTGTAAACGTTAGATTTCAAGATTAATCACCCTGTTTTGATTCCCTGGAAACATACGAAACAGTGAGGTTCTCAACAGATGGAACCTGCTGCCTTGCTGGGTCCCTGAATTTTATGAGCCTTTTAGATGCTCCTGGAATTGAGCCGTGCAACAGTACATATTCTGTCCTGACAAGGCCGTAATTTGTGAAGCCTCCCTTGACATTGATTTCGTCCTCGCCCTCATTCTTTCCATGTTTTATGATACGGATGTTATGTGCGGTCCTTTGGTGAGTACCTATCTGTCCTGCCTGTGGAACTGTGTTCCTCACCCAATCTGGGTGCCATGGACCAAGCGTACCAATCATCCTTCTGTGTTTCCTGTTGTGCTTTGAAAGGAGCTTTACGCCAAATCTCTTAACGTGGCCCTGGAAACCTTTGCCTTTCGTGACCCCGATGATGTCAGCAAAATTTCCTGCCTTTGAGAAATCTGAAAAATGAAGCTGCTTGCCAAGGTGTTCTTCTGCATATTTCATCTTTTCCTTGACATCGTTTCCGCTCACTCTGATTTCAAAAATTTCTGGTGTCTTTGAAGGAACTCCAGTAATAAGCTGTGGATTTGTGTGGACGATTAACCTTACGTCTGAAACTTCGGTAACCATTGGAGGATCCTTTCTGTTCTTGGTTGCTGTAACTCTCCTTGCAACCTCCTTGTCAAGGTTCTCGGCCCATTTCTCATAAACAATTCTTAGGCCCTCAATGGTTTCATCATAATACCTGATTCCCGCCACGCTGAGTGGAGGAACCTCTACCACTGTGACTGCAGACATGATGTTCTGTCCTGCTGTGACGCTTTTCTGCCTGTAGTCTACCATTTCAACATGTGTCATTCCGACCTTATAGCCTGCGAAAGCCTGGATCTTTGCTGCTCCATCTCCATTAGGCCAGCTGCGGATGTCACCTTGCATTCTCTTCGAACGTACCCGTGGGTAGTAACCCATAGACCCCCGTCTGGGGTGATGTGGCGTTGCCATTATTTATCACCTGTGACCGTTACACATTTTCAGCCTGCCAGAAGTTTGACAGCTTTGCTGGGATGCCATATTGCATTGCCCATTGTGTATGGTTTTAAGTTATTCGATAACTTATAAGCATATTTAAACCTTTATTGGCAGCCCAGATTTCTTGCCTGTATCTTGAGTTGATTACAGCAAAAATTAAGTTATTACTGCACAATTGTAAATGATTGTTGAATGTAGATTTTAAGGGTGCTATTTTTTTCTTGTTTCCTTGAAATAGAAAATGCCGGCTAAAATAAGGATGAATGACGCGGTCACCTGACTGTAGATCAATATGAATCCCACGTATGGTAAGACGAAATAAACCTGGCCAACCAAGTCACTAGAAGGCACAGGCAATGGGTCCTTTGCAGGATTATTAATCCCTTTGGTTATGAAATACTCCTGACCTTTGCTGTGTGTGATATTGATCACTTCATGTGCAAAGAGGGTGCCGTTCTCCCAAGGGGCCCTGAATACAATGACATCCCCTGTTTTAACCTGATTTACTCCTATGTGTGACACGAAAAGTAGAGAACCGGGTATAATCTGCGGGGACATGCTGTCGGTTGGATCAGCAATGACATAGTGTGATTCATGTGTTATCAATGGCATGACTACAAGGAGCAATAATATGACAATTATTCCAGAGAATATTACCGCTGAGGTTCGATCTTTTTTCTTAAATACAACTCTACCTGATTTGAATGCCCTTCTTACTAGGATGGATTCCTTCATTACTCTGTCTGTTAGGTAAAGTATGACTGAAAGTGCTATGATTTCCCAGACTAGATTGAAAAGATTAGAAACCTGAACATTTACATTTAGAATAAGGAAGGCCGAATAGATCAGTAGGAAGATCAATGCGGTAGCAAGGTTGAACTTGCTTTTCAAGTACATAAACCCTATTAAAAAGGAAAAGACGATGAGAAAAGAAATATTGAAGAGAAGAAGTTGAGGGAGTCCATTTAATTGGAGAAATAATTGTATGGGGGTTACACTTAGAGCATAAACTATTGAAGAAATTGTAAGCGCAATCATTGGCTTACGCCAGAGAGTTTTGATCACAACCCCCTGATTCATAGAAACTACAGATATGCTAAACAGTAATATGTACAGCAGATTTGGGAAAAAAGCTTCTGAGGTACCATATAAATGTATTTTGCCATATGCAATGGCTGGTTCTATGAGCATGAATATGAAGACCAGGCTAAAGACTAGGGAATACAAAATTGACTTATTCAACTTATAATCAGATGGTCTAGTAAAGATGATTGGGAAAAGAAGAACAAGTACAATGATGAACCTGTCAATGTGAAAGACAAACCCAACTTGCCAAACTAAAACATACGGAATCACAGTAAGCAATTTCAGGGAGGATCTTTTCATATCAACTCATACTTGTACTGTTCTCCTTGATGGCTGACAAAAAATACCCTATCTGGAACATAGAGAAAAACTGGAACTTCAAATATTTCTGATATTTTCAGTATGTCCTCAAGCCTCATGAGATTCTTTGCAGACTCTTCCGGTGGCGTGTTAATCTCAATAATTTGTTCACCATGATCTTTCTTTATTTTTTCAAGCGGATCGCCATGCCGTGGTTTATACAGGACCGCTAAAACAACGCCTACCAATCCTGCCCCAGCAAGAAAAATGTAACCAAAAACAATGTCTAATCCGATAAGTGTGTGGGGCGTAACCAGTTCCTGATTATAAGATGAAACAGAAATTGGAACTGGAATGTCGTATGTAACCACCTCATAAGTGCTGTGGAGAGCCATTGAAATGGATGCAGAGAATGAGTCTAAACCCTGGGAAACAACACTTAGGTTGATGTCCAGTACTGGGACAGAACTACCATCTTGTAATTGAATGTCTATGTTGTCAGCCAGGGCCAATTCCTTGGACAGATTAATTCTAATGGGTATTTCAAAGGCCCCTTTTGTTGAGACCTTTTCATAAGTGATGTTTGTATTGATCAATTTTTCCCATGACGGGCTACTTGATGCAAGAGAGACTTGTGAAATAAGGGAAAAATTCTTCACGGACATGTTGCTAAGCTCAATGAAGACCTGTGCGCTTAAGTTGATAGAGCTTGTTATTCCATTATATATGACTTGAGGGTTTTCTATGCTGGATTGGTTATAAAGTGGATTGGCCAAGAGATTATCGGTTACTGTATAACCGCCGGATATGTCATAACTGGAAGTGGGGACCTTGATATAGTACTGATGGGCTTCCAGAGAGATTACCATTCCAATTGCGGCCATAATTAGAAGTAATGCAACCAAGATGGCTTTTACCCATAATTTATCCTTTCTATCCAAACAGTTTCACCGCGAAATTCCCCTATGTAGCAAAGTGGCAATCATCTCCTTTGACCTTTTATGCAACTGAGTTGATCGAGATCCCATCAGTATTGTTTTGAGCCCACACTTCCGCTGATCCTGACTTGTGTCTGTATGAAATAACCCATTGTAATATAATAAATGTTTCTGAATTAAATCCAACCTCCCAAGATCTAATTTATTGTGAAAAGCAAATGCCACTTTGAAATCAATCCGTTTCATTTCCAATCCTTGCCCCACTGTCCTGAAGCTTTGAGTATCCGATTTCAATACGCCGCGAAATAAGAATGATGTAAACTGAAATGTAGATGAAAAAAGAGGAAAATAGTAATGTCCCAATAATCATGTCTATTATGGCGGGAGATAGAATTGAAATCCCTGCATGATAGAAAAACACTGCAATTACATACTGTGAGATTGACACAGAGAAACCATATAGCAAGAGAGCCGCTCTTAGATATGTTGCGGATATTTTCATCCTTGATAGCTCCACAGACGGTTTATAAGCCTTGTTAATCTCTTTGTATAATCTTTCAATCTCATGACCGGCACCCCCCAAATGAAGTGGTAAGAGACCTAAACATATGATCATCATCCCCTATAGCGCCTTCCAGGATTTTGTCAACAAGTGTCTTAGATTCACTCTTGGAAAAAAGTGCAACCAAATCTGAGGCTATCAATAGGATAGAGATTCTTTGGATTTTATTAGCCTTGTTTTCAATCTTATTTAAGTAGGAAGCAAGTCCCTTTGTAAGGACAAAATAAATCACAATGGTTGAAGAGATAATGATTGTTGGGATAATAAGTATGAGTAGCATTTTCCACCTTTTTCAGAAATTAAGAAGAGAATTTCCATTATTGCTCATTATGGCCCACCCTATTTATGAACCTCAGCTTTTCTATGATCTGAGACCCGTTTCCTGTGGTTTTGTATAATGTCTTGTCACTTCCATCCTTAGTAATGCTAAGGAGCTCCCTCTTAATCAGATCGTCTACGATTCTCTTTGCAGAGTTGTAATTGAGATTGCATTTTATGACCAAGTTGTTCAGTGTCGTGCCCTCTTCGGTTGATGCAGAATTCAAAACCTCGTGGATTAACTTTGTTCTGTCCCTGTATTTCTTCCGTGATTTGTCGCCTTTACTATCCTTTTTCAAAGAAAAGATCGAACTCTGGTGGAGTTCATTATTACTTTCGATTCCATCTTCCTTCAACGACTTTGACAAGAAATTGACCACTTCATGAACATTTTTTAGAATATCTATTTTCAATGTATTGGCAAGGAGTTCGACTTCTTCTGGGATTTCCCTCTCACTGAATATGACTTTCCTATCAGCCCCAACATCGTTGCACTGCGCATTGAAGTAGGTCAACAATGAGAGCCCATTGCGGATATCCCGGCTATAGAGCTTTCCGAGAGCCAGATAGCCATCATCTTCCAGGTAAAATCCAAAATCAAAATCGTGTTCCTTCCCAGACTTTCCAAACAACTTTGGAGCCATAAGAAAAGTCCAAATTTCCTTAATAGAAAGGATTTTTCCCCATAAGTTCGCTTGTGATACCGACGGTTCTTGATTGGTATATTCCATGGAGTCTCCCTTGCCCTTTTTAGAAGGTTAGAAATTATGTTGAAAACTATATTAATATTTTTTGTAAAATTTAATTTTGCTGAATCGGCATACTTTTGTGATTGTTTCATTTTTCCAATATTATCTAATGAATTTTTATGATAAGATAAAATAACCTGAAGTGAAGACACTTCTGGATTGGCTTAGCCTCAAAATCTCCAAAATAACCGTTTTCCAATAATTTAGGTTTTATATATCTAGACTAAATATATATACCTAACCACAATATTTCAATTTTGCATGTGCAATCAAGTGGATTGCACGGTTTGAATCTAACACCAACACGCCCATTGAAGTGCCAATTAGGCTATTCAAATTATTAAATTCCTACAATAAGTGCGTTAGACCTTCGTTCTTAGAGCTAAACTAAACTGTCAATAGCATTTGTTTAATTCTTTTCATTATAGTATAAAAATTTAACTAACAAATAATTCTAACAATCTTTCTACACCACTTAACAGGCACTTATCCATGAATTTTATAAGGTGACATAAAAATGAACAAGAAATTGTTTGCCATGATGATGGTCCCCGTCGTAGTAGTTATGGGAGGGACTTTCGCTTTTTCCGCTTGGAGCGGACAAGCGAATGCCTACTTTCATGAGTCGGCAGCTACCGTCAGCTATACAGAGACCCTGAGTTTTGTTGCGACAAACGCCTCGTCATACAACCCTTTGGCGCTGGGATTTAACGGAGGGCAGACCCTCAATGATGTAACTGCTGCCACGCCTGGAAAGAATTTAGTTACAGTAAACGGAATTGCAGCCTCGACGTTAAATGTATACGGAAACGTTAGTGGTATGCTCCCAGGATATTGGCTTGAGTTCCAGATAACAGTGACAAACACAGGAACAGCCACTTTGAACACAAGTATGCTCGATTCCACCTCACCAGTGGCCAATGGTGCAGGCCAGGTCTTTAACAGCCCGGTTCCGATAAGTGAGCTGCAGCCCCCAGTAACAAAACAATACTTAAACAGCGTAGTGAACACAGGAAACCTTGGTGGAGGCATTTCAACCAGCGGACTTGATTTCCTTGCAAATGCGACCTCATCTTCCTCAACGCCTACCTCTCTTGCAGATGGCCAGAGCATAACCTACACACTATACGCCTTCCTGCCTTCAAACGCTTCAGCATCCGCACAAGGATCAACATTCAGCTGGGGCCTTGGAATTCCACTATCTCCGCTTGAGTAAATTTCATTAAACCACAATTATTTTTTTTAGCCATTTATTATTTAAGTGCAAGTTATTTTCCCAATTATAACAATGGCATCTGGAAAAACTTACTTCATTTGTTAGTTAGTAAATATTCAATTCGCCGGTTAAGATGAGAATCCTCAACTCTCGTTGAATTCAATCTTATTCAGCACACGGCAGAAGCGGTTTTAATGTCCTAAGTTCTGGGTAAGGTATGGTAAATGAATGATTTTACAAATTCTCTCTCTGTCACCCCTAACACCCTGACAAATTTTACTTAGTTCGGTTTGATAGAATTCATGGACGTTTAGAAGTAGAAAGATTTTAAAGAACTATTGGATAACGTAAGGCTGGGTCCGTAGCTTAGCTAGGTAGAGCGATGGACTCTTAATCCATAGGTCGGGGGTTCGAACCCCCTCGGACCCGCTTAATCTC
>JAJZKS010000038.1 GCA_021850835.1 Thermoplasmata archaeon | reverse complement strand
AAAATTCAATAGCTGTAAAATCAGAAATGCGATTGTCCGGTTGCTGTCTGTAATCTGCGAACTGAGTTTCCTGATTGTTTCATTGAGGATATTCTGTTCAGAAAATTTCCTGTTCTGCAGCTCATCAATTTCTGCCAGAAGTTTTTCCTTCTGTTCAATCAGGCCAGAATCCCCGAAGATCTCATCCCTTAGAATGACATCATGTTCCAGCGATTTTCTGAGTATTTCTGAATAGCTGGGATGGTTGGGGTTGGCAAGGTCCACAATGAAATTTCTCAACGATTCAACCTTGGTATCTTCCTGGTCAAATTCAGATGTGAGACGGTGGTAGAAGTACTGCAATCTCCTTATGCCTTCGTCGCTGTCGTGAACGCTCCGGATGAACCTAATAAGTTCTTCTTTCCTTGGGAGCTCATCAGAGTAGTACCAGTCAGGCAGGCTGCCTTCCTGCCTTCTGGCCTTGATTGCGTCCTGAAGGAGCTGAGACGCATTGATGTTGTTTTCCTCAAGGTAACTCTTCAGGTCCTGCGGGATAGATACTGTTGTTCTTATGGATTCGGTCATAAGGCATAACCCCTGAAGGGGGAAATAAGGGTAATGCATAACCTGCCGGGTGCATTATTCCGGTTCGGCATAACGGGATAATGCCCTAAAACCTTGGTTCTTCTGACTATCCTCTGGTGAAAGGCATAACTTTCTTGTGTTTCATGGACCGCACTAATTGACACCGATCTCATGAGAGAGGGGTATAGGGGTTTCAGATCTGGCCACAATTTTTCCGGAGATCTCCTGGGTGACACTCCTGGTTTAAATACACCAATAGAAGATCTTTCTGGCCACAGCCAGACGGGAATGTTCGCATGGTTGCTAAGGGCCCCTCTCACCTAACGTGTGGTCCAAGATCAACGGTAATTGATAGAAGACTTCCATAATTATAAATATCGACTGCGGTTTAATTATTGATGAGCGGAAAATACAAAGGTAAGCAATCGGATCCAATAGCGAATCTAGGATTTATCATCGCCGGTATATCCGGCGCGATTGGAATTTACCTGATTGTATCAGCCATTCTGCACCCTTAGTTTATGGCTGACAATTATGAAAACCTCTCCAAAACATGAAGAGAAAAGAACCTCATATACTGGAGCCATAGATTTCATAGGGCTTGCTCTGTCTATCGCGCTTTTGGTTTATGCGCTCTCAGGCCTTCTCTGATTTTACAGCTATTGAATTTTTTCAGCCCATATAGGTTGTGAGTAAGAACTCCTGCCCTTACAATATCGATAAATTGTAAGGTTTCACTGAAAGTCTTCCTGGTAATCTCCTAGGAGAAACCCAGACCTGGCCTCATCTACTGCCACTCTAAAGGAAGGTATTAATTCAGAGCGGTCGCAGTTTCCTTGGTTTCCTTCAAATGCAGAGGGGTTCCCTGGGTATCACCCCATGGTCGATCGATTGAAAAGGATCCTTGAAAATTTCAAGGCCCGGTCCCGGTGTCACCTACCAACCTGGAATGGCTTAAATGCCTCCAAGGAGACAAGAACAGCAGAGCCTAATAAAAGGAAAATTAATATTGTGGGGGTGAATATAATTTTATGAATAATCCCAGGAAGAAGTCAAAATTCAAATTGGCTGTAGGTTATGGCATGATTGCTTTTGGAGTTTTAGGACTGGCCTGGGTTTTCGGACTTCTTTGAAAAGAATTTGGCGGGAGATATCCATCCATTAGGGCAGTGAGGATGTCACTACATTGCTGAATTGAATGTTTGAGAAAGCCTTGTCCTCAAGGACACCTGAGGACACCCAGGAGGACAGCACAATTTTCCTTATATTTCTCAGACTCCCCAAGCGATTATGTCCTCTTTTTCCACCACTTCCAACTTTTCATGTAATAATTGATTAAGAAAGTTGAATGGAAAAGGCCATTCTTTGAAGTTAATTGATATATTAGAGAAGCCGGGTGAATTCGTCTATCGTGAGGCGGGCCTGCTTGATGATAGACCTCAAAGTGCCAGTTTTTAGTTCCTTGTGGTTTGGTACCGAAACCGTAAGTGCTGGGTTCTCTTTCCGTAAAATCATGTGGCTTCCTGTTTGATGGTCTATTGAGAACCCAATTCGTGTAAGGGCCTTAACAACGTCAGAGCCTGAAAGTACTGGCAATTTAGGCATCTATGGGAACTTCCACCGATGTTTCAACCGGAATTGGTTCACCATGTTTCCGGAGACTTGCAATATATCCGCTGATCGCATCTTTGATGTTGTTCAAAGCCTCCTCAACGGTATCTCCTTCTGATATGCAACCTGGAAGAGCAGGTACTGTCACGGTGTAACCACCCTCTTCCTGTGGTTCCAGGACAACAGTGTATTTCACAAATATACAATAGAAGATTATGAGATAAAGATTTCCTCCCTGGAGATTATAATTTCACGCGGGAAGTTTGATCACAGCCTTGTCTCCCCTAGGGTATATTTGAACAAGTTCCCATCCTTTGTTGAGATATGTCTCCAAGTCTCTTTCGGGTATGGTCTTGTGCTTATTGCCATTGTTCAGTTCTTGGGCTTTCTGGTCCTGGAATATCTCCCCTAATCGTTTTTGCAGGTCAGCAATGTTGAGCGAAATTAGTTCTTCCTTCTGTTCATCCGTGAGTTTCATTTTGAATGCAGTCTCCATTATGAAAATTGCAGTATCCCTCTGTATCTTGATCGAGTCCTCCTCTTTTATTCCCGTCTTTTCAGTTTCAAGGAACCCCAGAGATTTTTCATAAGAAGATCTCATGTCTTCAATAAGATCTTCAGGCAGCATGTGTTTGTTCACAGTGTATCTGTGCTCAATGTCCCCTTTGTGCCCCATAAAAAAGGCCCTGTAGTCCCTCATTATCAGACCCTTTGATTCTGCCATGAGGAGCTGAGTGTCAAAGTAGGCCCTCAAGACATAAGGCCTCCAGCCAAAGCCTGCCTTCCTTATGGCCTGCCTCACTATATCGCCTATGTTTATGGTCCTTATGAACGAAGACTGGGACCTCAAGCTGAATTTGGCAGGGACCACAATTGGGGAATCTCTGGATATATTTTCACCTTCACTTAACCGCTCTTCAATGTAGGCCTTGAGGTAAAAGCAGCCTTCATTTCCCAGGAACGTGATATACTGATGCTTTGCTTTGCTCAATTCAGGCCTGACAACAACCATGGCCGGAATCTTTCTGAAATTCACAGAATTTTCCAGGATTTCAAGATCCGGGATATCTGACAATTTGAGGCCATCTTCCCCCATGTAGTTCCCGATGACTTCAGGCCTCATTCCAGACTGGGCCATAAGGACGCATGCAGCTCTGGCCCTTGGGTCCCCGGATGCGAAGATCTTCTTCAACTCCTCAGCTGTAGGGATCCTTTCATCCTTGAGTGTAGGAGCACCGTCAGGATCCTTGATTTTCATCTTCCTGGTTAACTTCCTGTCATTATGCGCAAGCCAGGATTTGACCGCTTTAACAGTTGATAAAATATAGCTTCCTGCAAGGCCTCTTTTTTCCATCGAAGTGATTTCATCACTTATGAGGTCAGTTATGGCCTTATCATCAAGGACCAGAAGACCATGAGGGGAATTTCTAACAGAAACACAGAATGAACCCAGCCTTCTGAGATAAGTATCAGCTGTGATCCTGGAAGACCTTGACATTTCATCATACCATCGCCTAACATCCTTGCTTTTCATCAGATTTTCATACTTCTTTGCAGGACCTGCCATGTAGATAAGAAGGCTAGAGTCTATTTAATAGTTCCTAAACCCTATATGGTTCAAATCTCAACGGTCCCATAGAGTGCAGTGTCGGTCCCATATGGATTTGACACTGCATCAACATTTTCAACCGGCTCTAATCCCTGGTTTCCCGATTTTGTTTTCTTG
The DNA here is from genome assembly GCA_021850835.1 of Thermoplasmata archaeon. The sequence goes on along the minus strand of JAJZKS010000038.1, from coordinate 6,838 downwards.
CATCGGGAGTGAATCACATTTGACGGAGACACCCCATTACATCAGTGAGCCTTACTACACCTACTAGATAAAAAGGTATATATTTGTACTCTTTCGGTATACTCGGTATATGGAGTCTACCACCATCAAAGTTCCTAAGCAAACAAAGGAAAAGTTGTTAAGACTTGCATCCAAGATCCAGATTGAATCCGGAAAAAATGTCACTTTGGCCCAGGCTATTGAGTATCTGTTAAAACGAAGTGAAATCGACATGAGTAAGGTCGAGTCTGTAAGAAAACAACTGTGGGGACTGGATTTATCTCAAGATCTGAACGAAGGAAGAAGAGAAGATGAGCAGTAGTCCTGATGCTATTGTGCTGGACACTGGAGTGTTACTGGATGTTCTTGACGGCAAGAATGAAAATTTGTATAACAAGATAGTCCATAACTCTGTAGATGCATATATTTCCAGAATGTCACTCACTGAACTCAGTTATGTTGTATACAGGAAAATTGGGGTAGAAAGTGGGCGAAGGGTCGTAGATGATTTATTAGCCTCCAATCTTTTAAAAATTGTATCGCACGAAGGGGTTCATGACCTTGCGGCTGAATTAAAATGCCGATACTCAATCTCCATTGGAGACTGCTACTCTCTGGGACTTGCGAAGCTCATGGGCCTCTCTGTTTACTTCAGGCCGGAAAAAGAGATCATAATGATTCTAGAGAAACTGAGAGAAGAATGTGATGTTGTGATAACTGGATGAGATACCAACTCAATGCGTGAAAAATCAGCTGTTGCAAGCTATATCTCTAGGACCCCATGCCGTATTAGTTTTAGGTTCTTTTTTACTGCCAGAGTTCCGCTTTTTCTCTTAAATAGGCCGTTCCTCCAATTTGACTGGGACATAGGATAAGTCTTGAAAATTCCCCAACATTAAGGCCAGCTTGATTGACGGTGGCCCTCAAAGTGCCAGCTTTCAGTTCATTGTGGTTTGGCACTGAAACAGTACACACCGACCTCTTCTCTTTCCGCAAAATTATGTGCCTTCCTAGTTGATGGCCTATTTAAAATCCAATTCTTGTTAGGGCCTTTATTACATCCTATCCTGAAAGGACTGCCAATTTAGGCGTCCATGGGACTTTCACCAATATTTCAACCGTAATTGGTTCCCCATGTTTCCTGAGGCTTGCAGTATATCTGCAGATCTCATCTTTATCTTTGATGTTTTTCAACGCCACTTCAGCGGAATCTCATTCTGATATGCAACCGGGAAATGCAGGTACCTTCACGGAGTAACCGCCTTCTACCTGTGGTTCTAAGACAACAGCATATTACTTTTTTTAAAAAGCCAATGATATGAGGGCCGTTGAAATTATAGCACCAAACGTAGTCCAGTAGATGGCCTGATATGCCTTTCTGTTTGCAAGTTCTCCCATTATCCTGCTGCTTTTCCCTATTATGCCCAGTATGAGCATCGGGCCAATAAGAACAAACACAAATGTTACCAGAAGGTAGAGAGAGGCATTGACCAGCAATCCTGAAGGAATCAGCATAGCTGCCACAACTGCTGGAAGGCTTTCAATCACATAAATTACCCACACTGATTCCTTCTTCACCCCTATGGATTCTGCAAGTCCCCACGCACTAGCTAGGGAAATGACTACAAGTGCAACAAAGCTAGCGGATATGAGCCCCAATCCAAAAATTATGAGTGAATACTTTCCAGCTATTGGAGAGAGCACTGCCCCCAGCTGAGATGCAGTCGCAAAGGCCCCACTTTGGCTTGCCCCTTTTACTCCTGTAAAAGTCATTTCAATAATTATCATGAGGATTTCAGTAGCAATTGCTCCGATCAAAGTTTCTTTCCTCATTATACCAAGCGATTTCCGCTTCTGGCATGCATTATCTTCCAGATTCAGTTCCTTGGACTTGATGCCTGTAGCCGATGCCTGAAAGAAAATCATGAATGGCATTACTACTGCACCCACATTTGCTGCAAGAAGAAAGAAAAATGTAGGTGAAACTTGAAATTGCATGGGATCTGCAAGGCGGGATCCAAGCGGCTCAATACCTTTCATCAAAAGTGTAATTGTCAGGCTGGCGAGCAAGATTAAGCTCACAAGTATAAGGGGCCTTTCTGCCTTTACATACTTCCTCTTGGTTACCAGCAAAATGTGCATTAAATAAATCACTGGGATAGTCAAGTAAATAGATAGGCCGACAATCTCTAGACCCACTGCTATGCCAATATATTCGATTGCATAAGTTACTACATCAGTTATTGCCATGGGCACTGTCATCAAAAGGGAAACTCTTCTTCCGTAATTTTCCCGTATAACTGTTCCAAGACCTTTTCTTGTGGCAATGCTAATTCGGCCTGCAAGTTCCTGGACGATGTATAATGGGATTATGAGAACCAGGAAGAGCCATATAAGCCCATATCCGTACAGGGCACCAGTTTGTGCGCCACCGATAATACAGGCTGCATCCACATCTGCCATCATGACAAGCCATGCTGGTCCGAATTGCTTGAAGAATCCGTTCCCCTTAAGTCTGCTATTTAGGTATTTAATAGCTTCCCCGCTGCCAATCAATGTCATCTGGCAATCTCCAAAGTCAGTCTCAAGTAAATTAGGTGAACCTAAAAAATGTTTTCGTAGGATTAGAATTTTCAAGAGTTTAATCGAAATAAAATGATAATAGTACTACACTCGGGCATGCGTGAAATACTGAATATTCCTCATATGAACTGAAAAACTAATAAGGAAAACAGTTCTGGCATTTCCAATGGTTAACAGTGATGCACCAAAGGCAGCAATGTCATGGAGTTCCGGAAAAGATTCTTCCATGGCACTTTTTGAGGTGTTAAACTCCGGCAGGTACGATGTGGTAACCCTTCTGACCACTGTAAATTCAGATTATGAACGGGTCTCCATGCATGGCGTCAGGGAAGATCTGCTCCAAAGGCAGGCAAGGGCCTGTAGTTTGCCAATTCTTAAGGTTAAAATACCAAAAAAGAGCACCAATGAGAACTATGAGGGCGCAATGCAAGAAGCAATAGGCAAACTAAAACACCAGGGTGTCAAATATATGATTTTTGGTGACATCTTTCTTCAGGATGTGAGGGATTACAGAATCAGAATGATGGAAGGAACGGGGATTGAGCCAGTTTTCCCGCTATGGGGAAAGGATACGACTAGGCTTGCCAAGGAAATTTTCGATGCTGGAATTAGGGCCAAAGTGTCCTGCCTGGATCCAGCGAAGGTGGGTATATCACTGGGGGGAGCTGATTTCGACCAAGAATTCCTCGAAAAACTGCCAAGCGGCGTTGACCCCTGTGGAGAGAACGGGGAGTTCCACACATTCGTATACAGTGCACCTTTCTTTAAGGAGCCAATAAGGATAAGAACTGGAGAATCAGTTTTAAGGGACGGGTTTTACTTCACTGATTTAGTTCCTGAATAGAAACTTGGATCACTTGAATTCCCATTCTAAATTCTGAAAAATGATTAAATGCAAATACCACATAATTGCGTATGGCAAGCTTAAAGGATTTTCAGGGTGCTACCCAGTGGGACGTTGCCCTAAAGATACATGAACTGAATGAGGCTGGCAGCCAGGAATTCAAATCAGCAGAATACCTAATCAATGTGTTGAAGTCAAGAGGATTTCAGGTAAAAGAGCACTACAATGGAATACCTACCGCATTCCGTGCTGAAAAGGCCATCGGAAGGGGAGGACCAACTGTGGCGTTCTTAGCTGAATATGATGCACTCCCCGGGATAGGCCATGCGTGCGGCCATAACCTCATTGCAGCTTCTGCACTTTTCTCTGCAATCAGGTCCACTGAAAAAATCCAAAACGGGAAGATAGTTGTCATTGGAACGCCCGATGAGGAAGGAAGTGGAGAATTCTCTGGGTCCAAGATACTCATGGCAAACAGTGGGGTCTTCGAGGATGTGGACCTTGTACTCGGCTCCCACCCCGGAGACAGCTGGGATGTGGGAAGACAATCTCTGGCTGTCCGGGATTATGAAGTAACTTTCACGGGGCTTGCTTCCCATGAAGCTGCAGATCCAGATAAAGGAAGGAGCGCCCTTGATGCTGCAATACTAACGTATACGGGTGTGAACATGATGAGGCAGCATGTGAGAAGGGACCTCAATGTAGTAATTCATGGCATAATAAAGGAAGGGGGGACGGCATCCAATGTTACACCGGAGAGGGCTGTGCTTGTCTATGGCATAAGGTCTTCCAGCGTGAAATACCATGGGGAGCTTGTGAAAAGATTCGAGAAGATAGTGGAAGGTTGCGCAAACGCTACCGAAACCCGCCATAAAATAAAGGAAATCGGGCCACTTTTTGCCACCACAAAGATAAATTCTACCTTATCCAACTACATCAGGGACAGGCTGAACGAAAAGGGAGCTCAGTGCCCTCCTCTGGAAGAAACTTTCTCCAAGCAGCCTGGGGGTTCCACTGACTTTGCCAATGTATCACAGGTTAAGCCTGCACTTGAAGTGGATTTCCAGATCGCTGATGAAGGCACGCCGTGGCACTCACATGTTTCACTCGAAGCGGCCAAATCGCCCAGGGCAAGGAAAGCACTGGACTTGGTTATTGAGGTTCTCAGCGACACCGCCAGAAAATATACAGAAGATGCTGATTTCAGGGAGAAGATTAAACAGGACTTTCAATCATCGGGCAATTGACTTTCTCCCCATACATATTCTAGGAGGCTCGTCCATATAGGTGGCTTGCCAAAATTTAAAGTAAAATCAAGCCTCTAAGACATGGGTTGCCAACGCCAATCTGGTATGATCAGAGTTGAAACCTAAGAGAGGAACGGATATCTATGGCTGAAAGAAGTTCTGCACCGACAAAGAAACAGTTAGATTTTATAGACAAACTGAGAAGCGCATCCCCAGAACGTGAGGAAGTAGTCTTCAAATTCCTTGATTCTAAGGAAAAGGGAAGCATAAGCGAACTTTCTGTTCCCGAAACCTCTGAACTTATAGACCGGCTTAAGGCGATAAAAGTAGAGGGCGAAAATATTTCTGCAGGATTTGCAACAGGCAAGCAGATAAGCTTCCTGACAAATCTTCAGGACACTGAAGAGAGAAGAAATGCTGCGAGGGAGTATCTTCACAAACTGGGAAAGACCTCGGTGAACGAACTTGCCATCAACGAAGCCTCTGAACTTATTGACTCCCTTATGAAAATGCCCAGGGGAGATAGGCTAGACGCATCTGAGCTGGCTCCAACCTCAAAGCAGCTTAAGTTCATACAGAGTTTACAGAAGTCCCCCAATGGAACCGGGACAATAAGTTCTTACCTTAAGAAACTCAGAAAGGGGCAGCTGGAAGAACTCACCAGGAAGGAAGCCAGCGAACTGATAGAAATGCTCAAAAGCTCATCCCAGTAAATTGGATAGTTCTACTCTGGCCTATATTCGTTTCTTCATATAGAATCAAGTGATCTATTGTACCAACATTTTTACAATATACCTAAGATATCACCGAACATGGGTTCGGCATTAGCCCTCATGTCATCATCGGATAAACTCAAGATCATTACGGATTCATTCAAATCCTCACAAATTATTGGCATTTTAGATGGAGAAGGGCCCATAACCGTATTCGCCCCCATTGATATCGCGGTCGCACAGGGACATGCAGGAAAATTCAAGGTCGCGCAGGGAAATTCTGACCAATTCCAGATACTTGTAAAGTATCATGTGGTGAAAGGTTACTACCCCACCAAGGTACTTATGGAGTCTCTGAAGAAGAAAGGGCATCTGGAGCTTGAAGCGCTGTGCGGGAAAAAACTTGTAATTAGGGCATCGGGATTTTTTAGGACCCATATCAAGATCAATGATGCAAATATAGTGTCTGCAGACCTTGCTGCTGATAATGGTGTTATTCACACAATCGATACTGTCCTTTTCCCGCCATAGTTCACATCTGGCATCAAGTTCATTTTCTTAAAGTCCTATTCCGCCGTCCACAACCAGCGTATGGCCAGTAATGAAGGTGTTTTCAGGATTTAGGAGAAAAGCCACTGCCCTGCCAATGTCTTCGGGCTCACCCCATCTTTTCATTGGCGTCGCTTTCTTAATCTTGCTGCTGAATGATTCATTTTCCCATCCCTCACGGTTCATGTCAGTCCTGACATATCCCGGTGCAATAGCATTCACCCTTATTCTGGGAGCCAGTTCCTTGGCGAGCCCCCTGGTCAGGTGGATTAATGCGGCCTTTGAAGCCTGGTAACCATGGGCCCAAGGATCTGCCCTGAATCCATAAACAGATGAAATATTCACGATGGAACCGCCATCAACTATGGTTTTATTCAGGTTTCTTGCAAGGTAGAAAGGAGCCGAAAGGTTGAGGCCAATAATCTTCTCCCAATCCTCATCCTTGATCTCATCAAGGGTTGTTCCCTGATATATTCCGGCATTATTTACGAGTGCAAAGAGCCTTATTCCCCTTTCCAGCAGCTTTCCAGTGAATGCTTCGATCTGCGATCTTGAGGTAAGGTCAACCTGGATTGGCTCTGAATTGGCTCCAATCGCCGAAATTTCAGCAGTAGCCCGTTCAGCTTCCTTCCGGTCTGAATTGAAGGTAAAGATAATGTCGTAACCTTTCGCGGCCAGTTCCAGAGATATGGCCTTTCCAATACCCCTGCTTCCCCCAGTAACCAGCACAGTCTTATTGCTTGAAATATCTGACATTTGAAGTTAACATCCCCTAAATCGATTTTATTGTTGTGATGCTTGCCTCTCTGCATCCTCACGAATTTTTTTCAGTGCTGATATGGCCTCATCCACATGATGTTTGGCATTCATCTGGGAAGCTGCTG